>JBJELS010000024.1:0-20699 GCA_051879275.1 Lachnospiraceae bacterium | reverse complement strand
AATCCCCATAATGTGGGCGTGGACTGTGCCATTCTGATGAATCCCCAGACCTGGGTAGCCAGCGGCCATCTGGGTGGCTTTTCCGATCCCCTAATGGATTGTAAGGAGTGCCATGAGCGTTTCCGGGCAGATAAATTAATTGAGGACTATGCTGCAGAGCATGGCATAGAGCTAAAAAGCAGCATCGACGGATGGAGTCAGGAGGAAATGAAAGCCTTTATTGAAGACAATCATGTGCCCTGTCCCACCTGCGGAAAGCATAATTTTACGGATATCCGCCAGTTTAATCTGATGTTTAAAACCTTCCAGGGAGTAACGGAGGATGCAAAGAATACGGTGTATTTAAGGCCGGAGACAGCACAGGGTATTTTCGTTAATTTTAAGAATGTACAAAGAACCTCCAGAAAGAAGATTCCCTTTGGAATCGGACAGATTGGTAAATCCTTCCGTAATGAGATTACTCCCGGTAACTTTACCTTCAGAACCCGGGAGTTTGAGCAGATGGAGCTGGAGTTTTTCTGTGAGCCGGACACGGATTTGGAATGGTTTGCTTATTGGAAATCCTTCTGTATCAACTGGCTGATGACCCTGGGAATTAAGGATGAGGAAATGCGGGTCAGAGACCATGATCAGGAAGAGCTGTCCTTTTATTCCAAGGCCACTACGGACATTGAGTTTTTATTCCCCTTCGGTTGGGGAGAGCTCTGGGGAATCGCAGACAGAACAGACTATGATTTGACCCAGCACCAGAATGTGTCAGGACAGGATATGTCCTACTTTGATGATCAAAAGGGGATAAAATACGTTCCCTATGTGATTGAACCCTCCCTAGGGGCAGACCGTGTGGTATTGGCCTTCCTTTGTGCGGCCTATGATGAAGAGGAAATTGGTGAAGGCGATGTACGTACCGTGCTTCATTTCCATCCTGCACTGGCACCGGTAAAAATCGGTGTGCTTCCCCTGTCAAAGAAGCTGAATGAAGGTGCAGAGAAAATATTTAATGAATTGAGTAAGAAATATAACTGTGAATATGATGACCGGGGCAATATCGGAAAGAGATATCGCCGCCAGGATGAGATTGGAACGCCTTTCTGCATTACCTATGACTTTGAATCCGAAGAGGATCAGAGTGTAACCGTTCGATTCCGTGATTCTATGGAGCAGGAAAGGGTTAAAATTGCAGATTTGGATGCCTATTTTGCAGATAAATTTACCTTTTGACCATAGGAAAGGATAAAATATGTCAATTAGAATACACAACTTTATGGGAAGACTGGGATGGGAGCTTCAAAAAAGAGTTCCCAATCTGTCCAGCAACAGCTATCTTACGCTTCAGTTTCTGAGCAGAAGAAGGTCTCAAAAGGAGTATATTGATTATTTCTATGCCCAGGGGGAGGAAGCTCCCTATCCCCTGGTGGTAAATCTGGAAACCATTAACCGCTGCAACAGTACCTGTTCCTTCTGTACTGCTAATAAATATGCGGAGAAGCGTCCTTATCAGCGGATGGAGGATAAACTGTTCTATAAAATTATTGATGATTTAAAGGAATGGGGCTATAAGGGATATCTGACCCTGTATGGAAATAATGAACCCTGGCTGGATACCCGGATTGTAGAATTTCATCAATATTGCCGACAGCAGCTTCCGGATTGTTTTATCTTCATGTCCACCAATGGATTGCTTCTGGATATTGAAAAATTAAAGGCGATTACTCCCTATGTGAATCAGCTGATTATCAACAATTACTGCCGGGACATGAAGCTGCATGATAATGTTCGTGAGATTTACGAATATGTAAAGGAGAATCCCACAGATTTTGAAAAGGTAGATATTCTGATTCAAATTCGCTATATGGATGCGGTATTAACCAATCGGGCAGGCAGTGCTCCCAATAAAAAGAATGATACAAAGATCATTACCGAAACCTGCCTTATGCCTTTTACGGATGTTTTTATTTTTCCCGACGGACGGATGGGGATTTGCTGCTGCGACAATCTGGAAGTGACCACTTTGGCAGATTTGAATACCACAGGCATCGAAGCTGCCTGGAACAGTGACGAATATAAACGGGTAAGGGCGGCAATCAAGGACGGAAGACAGAATTTCCCCTTCTGTAAATTCTGCGATTTTATAGATGCGGGGCTGAGAATGGATGCTGTAGATAATGTATTGAAAAACACCGGAACCATGCGGGGAGCCAGACAGTCATTATTTTCAAAATAAGGGTTTGAATTTTGAGATTACATTTGGTATGATAAATAAGATTTAATTTTCTGCAATATGGTTTATATACCGGGTATGCAGTGGAATGTGAGGAGAATATGGGACTGTCGGTTTTGATATGCGATGATGCAGCTTTCATGCGGATGATGTTAAAGGATATTTTGATTAAGCACAATTATGAGGTGGTAGGAGAAGCGGTAAACGGCGCTGATGCCATTAACAAGTATAAACAGCTTAAGCCGGATATTGTTACCATGGATATTACCATGCCGGATATGAACGGAATTGAGGCGGTCAGACAGATTCGGGCCTATGATCCGAAGGCCAAGATTGTCATGTGCTCGGCTATGGGACAGCAGGCTTTGGTTATCGAGGCTATTCAGGCCGGAGCCAGTGACTTTATCATTAAGCCCTTTCATGCGGACAGGGTGATGGAAGCCCTGCAGAATGTGATGACATTTTAGGCAGAAAGCGGGGCATTTTAACGGAGGGAAAAGGAGAAGCTGTTTCTCCTTTTTTTGCCAATAAACTGGAGGAAAAGAACGTGAAACCATATGGAGTAAATGAATTACGAAGAATGTATCTGGAATTTTTTGAGTCAAAGGGACACCTGGCAAAGGGAAGCTATTCCCTGGTTCCCCACAATGACAATTCCTTATTGTTGATTAATGCCGGTATGGCCCCCTTAAAGCCTTACTTTACGGGGCAGGAGATTCCGCCCAGGAAAAGAATGACCACCTGTCAGAAATGTGTCAGAACCGGTGATATTGAAAATGTAGGTAAGACGGCCAGACATCTTACATTTTTTGAAATGCTGGGTAATTTTTCCTTTGGTGATTATTTTAAGAAAGAGGCCATTGCCTGGAGCTGGGAGTTTTTAACTGAGGTTGTGGGCATGGATCCGGAAAGACTTTATCCTTCCATTTATTTTGAAGATGATGAGGCCTTTGAAATCTGGAACAAGGATATTGGGATTCCGGCGGAGAAAATTACCCGGTTTTATCGGGATGAAAACGGAAAATGTGACAACTTCTGGGAGCATGGGGCAGGTCCCTGCGGACCCTGTTCGGAAATCTATTATGACCGGGGATTAAAGTATGGCTGCGGCAGTCCTGACTGTAAAGTGGGCTGTGAGTGTGACCGTTTTATTGAAGTGTGGAACAATGTATTTACACAATATGACGGTGACGGTAAAGGAAACTATACGGAGCTTGCCAATAAGAATATTGATACCGGTATGGGACTTGAGCGTCTTGCCGTGGTGGTTCAGGATGTGGATTCTGTATTCGACATTGATACCATGAAGGCTATACGGGACCGTATTTGTGAAATAGCAGGAGTAGCCTATAAGGAAAAGGAAGAGCAGGACGTATCCATCCGTCTGATCACGGATCATATTCGTTCGGCCACCTTCCTGATTTCTGACGGTGTTATGCCCTCTAATGAAGGCCGTGGCTATGTACTGAGAAGATTGATTCGTCGTGCCGCCAGACATGGGAGGCTGCTGGGAATCAGGGAAAAGTTCCTGGCCAATTTGAGTCAGACAGTGATTGCCGAATCCAAAGACGGCTATCCCGAACTGGAAGAGAAGAAGGCATTTATTTTAAATGTACTGACCCAGGAAGAGGGAAAATTTGATAAGACCATCGATCAGGGGCTTGCCATCTTAAAGGAAATGAAGGAAGCCATGAAGGCAGAGGGCAGAACGAAGCTTTCCGGAGAAGAGGCCTTTAAGCTCTATGACACCTACGGTTTTCCTTTGGATTTGACACTGGAGATTCTGGAAGAAGAAGGAATGACTCTGGATGAAAACGGCTTTAAGGCAGCTATGGAAAATCAAAGAAAAGCAGCCAGGGAGGGCCGTAAGGAAACCAATTATATGGGAGCAGATGCTACAGTATATGATGAGATTGATCCTACGGTTTCATCCGTTTTTGTAGGCTATGACCGTTTAAATCATGAGTCTGAGGTAACGGTTTTGACCACGGAAAGCGAACTGGCAGAGACCCTCTTTGACGGACAGATTGGAACGATTATTGTAAAAGAGACTCCCTTCTATGCAACTATGGGAGGCCAGAGTGCAGATATAGGAATTATTACCGGACCGGAAGGAGAGTTTACGGTTAAGGATACGGTAAAGCTGGCAGGAGATAAAATCGGCCACATTGGACAGATTACCAGAGGAATGATTAGGGTGGGAGACAAGGTCTTTCTGCAGGTAGATGCTCTTAATCGCAGTAATACCTGTAAGAATCACAGTGCAACCCATCTGCTTCACAAGGCCTTAAGAGAGGTACTGGGAACCCATGTTGAACAGGCCGGCTCACTGGTGGACGGACATCATCTGCGATTCGATTTCAGTCATTTTACGGCTATGACCCATGAGGAGCTGAAAAAGGTTGAACAGCTGGTAAATGAAAAAATCGAAGAAAATCTGGAAGTTATGACCAGAGAAATGAGTATAGAGGATGCCAAGAAGGCAGGAGCCATGGCTCTTTTCGGAGAAAAATACGGGGAAACCGTCAGGGTGCTCAGTATGGGAGACTTTTCTATAGAACTCTGCGGTGGTACCCATGTAAAGAATACGGGGGTAATCTCCAGCTTTAAAATCGTTTCCGAAAGCGGTGTTGCGGCAGGTGTTCGTCGGATTGAGGCTCTTACCGGTAAAGGGGTAACAGCCTATTATCAGAGACAGGAGGCATGGCTTGAGCAGGCGGCCAAGCTGCTTAAGTCTGCACCGGATAAGGTTTGTGAAAAAATTGAGCATCTGTTGGCAGAAATGAAAGCCCTCCAGAGTGAGAATGAATCCATGAAATCCAGGCTGGCCAAGGAAGCTTTAGGTGATGTTATGGATCAGGTACAGGAAATCAGGGGAGTAAAGCTTTTGACTGCCGGATTAAAGGGAGTGGACATGAATGGCCTGAGAGAGCTGGGAGACCAGCTGAAAGAAAAGCTGGGTGAAGGCGTTGTTGTACTGGCCTCCGATGCTGACGGCAAAGTAAATCTGATGGTAACCGCAACAGAGGGAGCCATGAAGGCGGGAGCCCATGCCGGAAATCTGATTAAGGAAATCGCAGCTCTGGTAGGCGGCGGTGGCGGCGGCCGTCCCAATATGGCTCAGGCAGGAGGAAAGAATCCCGCAGGAATTGAAGAGGCACTGAAACAGTCTGTGAAGGTTTTGGAGGGGCAGCTTCAGGGATAAAGCCAACAGGATTTTTGTAAGTTTTTTCAAAAAAAGGTTGACGAAGTAAAATTTTTTGATATAATAAATTTGTGCGTATCCGTAAAGTGCTTTTAACGGATATACACAGAAAATAAACCCAAATCAGTCATGTTACTAGGAAGGGACTGAAGGGAGGTTAGGGTGCAAGATGTCAAACGTAATCGTTAAAGAGAACGAGACTTTAGATAGCGCATTACGTCGCTTTAAGAGAAGCTGTGCAAAAGCCGGTATTCAGCAGGAGATTCGTAAGAGAGAGCATTACGAGAAGCCAAGCGTAAGACGTAAGAAGAAATCTGAAGCGGCAAGAAAGCGTAAATATAATTAAGAGTAACAGTAAGAATCCCTGATGTGCCATCAGGGATTTTTTTCTGCCCTGTTTCTATGAATAATTTGGTGGTCAGGTCATAAGAATAAGAAAAAGAGCGTTGAAAGGACAGTTGATGAAAAAAAGAATTGCATTAGCCATCTGCCTGGCTCTGGTCTTAAGCCTGATCTTACCCGCAGCGGTGCAGGCAGAGGAAGTCAGCTTACAGGCACCCTCTGCCATTTTGATGGAAAGCCGTACAGGAACAGTAATCTACGAGAAGAATCAGGATGAGATTCGCAGTCCTGCCAGCATTACCAAAATAATGACCTTACTGTTGATTTTTGAGGCCCTGGAGAAAAATCAGATTTCCCTTGAGGATAAGGTGATTACCAGTGCTTATGCCAAGTCCATGGGAGGCTCACAGGTATTTCTGGAAGAGGGGGAGGAGCAGACGGTAGATACCCTGATTAAATGTATAGCTGTAGCCAGCGGCAATGATGCTTCCGTAGCCATGGCAGAATATATTGCCGGCAGCGAGGAGGCCTTTGTTTCCCAAATGAATGAAAAAGCAGGAGAGCTGAAGCTGGAGCATACGCATTTTGTGGATTGCTGCGGCCTGAGCAGCTCGGACGAACATTATACCACGGCCCATGATGTGGCCGTTATCTCCAGAGAACTGATTACCCGTTTTCCTAAAATATTCGATTATACAACCATATGGATGGAGGATATTACCCATGTTACGGCAAAAGGAGAAAGCACCTTTACACTGTCCTCAACCAATAAGCTGCTGAAGCAGTATCCCTATGCAACCGGCCTGAAAACCGGCTCTACGGATAAAGCAAAATACTGTCTGTCTGCTACGGCCAAAAAGGATAATGTGGAATTGATTGCAGTGGTGATGGGAGCGCCGGATCATAAGGTGCGCTTTGAGGACTGCAAGACCCTGTTAAACTACGGTTTTTCCAAGGTGGCTTTTTATGAGGACCGACAGGAAGCCGAATTTGTTCCTGTTCCCGTAGAGGGGGGAGTAGAGGATGAGGTGAGCGTTTCCTGTGAAAAGCCTTTTGTCTATCTGGACATGGAAGGGAGCGATCTTGGCAGTATTCGGAAGGAGGAACGGCTTCCCGAAAGTATTGCAGCACCGGTTGAAAAGGGAGAAAAGGTAGGAGAAGTGGTTTATTTTCTGCAGGACAAAAAAATTGGAGAGATAGCCATCGTGACCAAAAGCCGGGTAGCCCGTGCCACCATATCCCATACCTTTCGGAAAGCCTTTGGAAAATGGCTTTTAGGAAAAGAAGAAATGTGATAAAATAACAAGGTATGCTTATCTCATAATGGCGAAAGGAGAAGTGGATTGAACGATTGGTTATTCATTTTGATAGCGATAGTCTGCGGTCTGGCCTGCTTTTTTCTTCTGGTTATGGTAATTGACGGAAATCGTTTCCGACTGGTGAGCTACCACCTTAAGAGTAAGAAAATCAATAAACCTTATCGTTTTGTGCTTCTGGCCGATTTACACAATAAAAGCTATGGCAGAGGAAATGAAAAGCTGCTGGAAAGAATAAGGTATCTACAGCCTGAAGCTATTTTTATGGCCGGAGATATGCTGACAGCTAAGGCGGGGTGTGCCTATGATAATACTATTGATTTAATCAACAGCCTTTCTGCTGATTATCCGGTATATTTTTCCATGGGAAATCATGAAAGCAGGCTTTGTAATCGAAGAGAAGCCTACGGCGATTTATGGGATATTTTTGAAGAAAAGCTGACAGAAGCAGGAGTTGTGCTGTTAAGGAATCAGCAGCAGAAAACAAAAGAGAATATACAAATCAGCGGATTGGAGATAGACAGAAGGTTCTATTCCCATTTTAAGCTGGAGCTTATGTCCCAGGAGTATCTGAACCAAACCTTGGGGAAGGCGGACAGGAGCAGATATCAGATCCTTCTGGCTCATAATCCGGATTATTTTGACCGCTATGCTGCATGGGGAGCGGATCTGGTATTGGCAGGCCATGTTCATGGAGGGATTATGCGTCTCCCTCTCTTGGGTGGTGTGATTTCTCCTGCTTTGAAACTGTTTCCCAGGTATGATGGAGGAATGTTCAGACAGGGAGAGTCTGTAATGATTCTCAGCAGAGGACTGGGAATGCACACCCTTCCCGTAAGGATTTTTAATCCCGGAGAGCTGGTGCTGATTACCCTAAGTCCGGAAAAACAGCCCTGAAAAGAAAAAAAGCGGGTACAATGCCCGATGGAGGAAAGAGAATGGCACTGTCCATTAAGCTGCAGGTATTTGAAGGCCCTTTAGATTTACTTTTGCATTTAATTGAAAAAAATAAGATAGATATATATGATATTCCCATTGTGGAGGTAACGGATCAGTATTTGGAATATATCCGTCATCTGGAAACAGAAGATATGAATATCATGAGTGAGTTTCTTCTGATGGCAGCCACCCTATTGGATATAAAGTGCAGAATGCTTCTGCCCAGAGAGGTAAACGAGGAAGGGGAGGAAGGGGATCCCAGAGAGGAATTGGTACAAAAGCTACTGGAATATAAAATGTATAAATATATGTCTTTTGAATTAAAGGACCGGCAGCTGGATGCAGATAAAAACTATTATAAGCCACCTACCATTCCTCAGGAGGTTGCTGCCTGGCAGCCGCCGGTAGATTATGATTCTCTGCTGGCAGATATAAATCTGCCTAAGCTGCATGAAATCTTTAAAGCAACATTGAAGCGTCAGGAGGACAAGATCGATCCTATCCGAAGCCAGTTTGGACGGATTGAGAAGGATGAGATCAATATGGATGAAAAACTGGATTTTATCCAGCAGTATATCCATATACACAAGACCTTCAGCTTCCGTAAGCTGCTGGAAAGAGAACATAGTAAAATGGAAATCATCATCACCTTTCTGACGATTCTGGAAATGATGAAGATGGGGAAGATTACCATTCAGCAGGATGAACTGTTCGACGATATTATCATTACCTCCAACGAATCGTTGGAATAGAAAAAGGCCCTTAAACGGCAGAAGGTGGGGAAATATGGAAAGAGAAAAACAGGAAGCGATTCTGGAAGCGGTCTTATTTACCATGGGAGATTCTGTGGAGCTTATAAAGCTGGCAGAGGTAATTGAAGAGGATAAGGAGACCACCAGAGAAATTTTATATGGAATGAAAGAAAAACTGGAGGAGGACAGTCGGGGAATCAATATTGTGGAGCTGGAAGATTCTTTTCAGATGTGTACCAAAACCCAGATGTATGAGTATTTGATTAAGATTGCCAAGAATCCACGCAAATACGTCCTTACCGATGCCTGCCTGGAGACTCTTTCCATTATTGCCTACAAGCAGCCCATTACCCGGGCTGAGGTGGAAAAGGTAAGAGGAGTAAACTGTGATCATGCCATTAACCGGCTGATTGAATTTGAGCTGGTTACGGAATTGGGAAGGATGGACGCACCGGGACGTCCGCTTCTTTTTGGAACCACAGAGGAATTTCTAAGGCGGTTCGGAATCAGTTCCCTGGATGCCCTGCCAAAGCTGAATCCCGTGCAGGTAGAAGAATTTAAAGAACAGGCAAAACAGGAAATTGAACTACAACTGGGAGTATAATATAGATGAAAAAACTGCTTCGTTTTCTTAAGGATTATAAAAAAGAGAGTGTATTAGGGCCGCTGTTCAAGCTTTTGGAGGCCACCTTGGAGCTCTTCGTCCCCCTGGTGGTTGCTTCTTTAATTGATGTGGGAATCGCCGCTGGGGATACACCTTATATGCTCAAAATGTTCATCTTGTTGATTCTCCTGGGACTGGCAGGATTACTGTTTTCCGTTACGGCCCAATTCTTTGCAGCAAAGGCAGCTGTAGGCTTTGTAAAAAAAATCAGGCAGGCTCTTTTTGCCCATATGGAAGAGCTTTCCTATACCCAAATCGATGATCTGGGAACCGCACAGATGATTACCCGGATGACCAGTGATGTCAATCAGGTACAGTCAGGATTAAACCTTACCCTTAGGCTGCTCCTTCGTTCCCCTTTTGTGGTGGGAGGCGCCTTTCTCATGGCCTGGTCTATTGACTCCAAGGTTGCTGCCTTTCTGGGACTGACCATTGTCCTGCTGGTTCTTATCGTATTTGGAATCATGTTCTTTACCATTCCCCTGTATAAAAAGGTACAGCAGAGATTGGACAAGGTTTTGTCGGCTACCCGGGAGAATCTGGTGGGAGTAAGAGTGATTCGTGCCTTTGGAATGGAAGAAGAGGAAATTGAAGAGTTTGCTTCCAGACAGAAGGAGCTGACCGGCGCACAGATTTTTGTGGGACGGATATCCACTCTGTTAAATCCTCTCAGCTATGTGGTCATCAATATAGGAATTGCCCTGATGATCTGGAAGGGGGCATTGCAGGTAGAGGCAGGGATACTTACCCAGGGTGCAGTGGTTGCCCTGTATAATTATATGGCACAGATTTTAGAAGAATTGATTAAACTGGCCAATATGATTATTAATGTGACAAAGGCCGTTGCCTGCGGAAATCGGATTCAGGAGGTATTTGAACGAAAATCCGAACAGGTATTTCCTCCACATACCCTGGACAGTCCGGATGAGCATGCTCCCAGGGTTGTGTTTGACCACGTCAGCTTAAAATATGCCCGGGGAGGAGAAGAGGCTCTGAGGGATATTTCCTTTACGGCAGAAGGAGGGATGGTAATAGGAATTATCGGCGGAACCGGAAGCGGAAAAACCTCTCTGGTGAATCTGCTTCCCCGCTTTTATGATGCAACAGGAGGAAGGGTTCTGATAGATGGAATAGAGGTTTCCCGCTACAGTAAGCAAGAGCTGCGTGAAAAAATTGCCGTTGTTCCTCAGAAATCCGTATTGGTCAAAGGAACCATCAGGGAGAATTTATGCTGGGGAAAAGAGAATGCCGGTGATGCTGAGCTGTGGGAGGCCTTACGGATTGCCCAGGCAAAAGCGGTTGTTGAAGAAAAAGAGGGAGGACTGGACCACAAGATTGCCCAAAACGGAAGAAATCTGTCCGGAGGACAGAAGCAGCGACTGGCCATTGCAAGAGCTCTGGTGAAAAAACCGGAGATTCTGATTTTGGACGACAGCTCCTCGGCCCTAGATTATGCAACTGATGCCGCACTGCGAAAGGCGTTGCAGGAGGTGGAGAACAAACCTACTGTTTTTCTGGTTTCGCAAAGAACCATATCCATTCAGCAGGCAGATCTTATCCTGGTTCTTGATGACGGAAAGCTGGTGGGAGCGGGAACGCACGAGCAGCTTTTATCCACCTGCAAGGTTTATGAAGAAATATATGCTTCCCAATTTAAGAAGGAGGTGAATGCTTCATGAAAAAGAATCAGCGGGAAATCTTAATGAAGGTATGGAAGTATCTGAAAAAATACCGGGCCGGGATGCTGATGTCCATTGTTTTGGCTGCTCTTACCGTGGCTTTTACCTTATATGCACCTATTTTGGTGGGTGGGGCCATAGACCATATCGTGGATCAGGGGAAGGTGGAATTTCCCCAGGTTGCAGCAACACTGATCCGCTTGGTCATGGTTGCACTGATTACCGGTATCTGTCAGTGGATGATGAATCTTATGAATAACAAAATCACCTATAGGGTGGTGAGGGATATTCGTCAGGACGTATTTGAACGACTGCAGAAGCTTCCGTTAAAATATTTGGACAGCCATCCTTATGGGGGTGTGGTCAGCAGAGTAATTGCCGATGCGGACCAGTTTGCAGACGGGCTGTTAATGGGCTTTAGCCAGCTGTTTACGGGAGGGGTTACCATAGTGGGAACTCTCTTGTTTATGCTGCTTTTAAATCCCTGGATTACCCTTGTGGTTGTCTGTCTGACACCCATTTCCTTGCTGGTAGCCAATTTTATTGCAAAAAGCACCTATAAGTTTTTTGAACAGCAGTCGGAGGCCAGAGGTGAGCAGACTGCCTTCGTGGATGAAATGATTGGCAATCAGAAGGTGGTACAGGCTTTTTTACAGGAAGAAAAGGCCTTGAAAGCCTTTGAGAAAATGAATGAGCGTTTGGAAAGCTGTTCCTTAAAAGCAACCTTTTTCTCTTCCCTGACCAACCCCTGTACCAGATTTGTGAATAGTCTGGTTTATGCGGCAGTGGCCTTAAGCGGTGCCTTTGCAGCTGTGGGAGCCAGAATTTCCATAGGAGACTTGACCTGTTTTTTAAGCTATGCAAAACAGTATACCAAGCCCTTCAATGAAATTTCCGGTGTGGTCACGGAGCTGCAGAATGCCATCGCCTGTGCAGGAAGAGTATTTGAACTGATGGAGGAGCCGCAGCAGGTGCCGGATGGAGAAAACGCACTGACGTTAAAGGAGGCTAAAGGAGAGGTTTCTTTTGAACAGGTCAGCTTTTCCTATCTGCCGGACAGACCCCTGATTAAGAATCTGCATCTAGAAGCTGCACCCGGAGAAAGGATTGCCATTGTAGGCCCCACGGGCTGCGGAAAAACCACGTTGATAAATCTTCTGATGCGCTTTTATGATGTGACGGGAGGAAGCATCCGTGTAGATGGTCTGGACATACGGGAATATACCCGTAAAAGCCTACGAGGAAATTTCGGTATGGTTCTGCAGGATACCTGGCTGAAAGAGGGGACGGTGTTGGACAATATTTCCATGGGAAAACGGGGAGCTTCTCGCGAGGAGGTTATCCAGGCAGCAAAGGATGCCCATGCACACAGCTTTATCAAACGGCTTCCGGAAGGCTATGATACCTGGCTTTCTGAGGATGGAGGAAATCTGTCCGGAGGACAGAAGCAGCTGATCTGTATTGCCAGAATCATGCTTTCCATGCCGCCTATGCTGATTTTGGATGAGGCAACCTCCTCCATTGATACCAGAACGGAAATCAAGATACAGGAAGCCTTCGGACGGCTGATGAAGGGTAGGGTAAGCTTTATTGTAGCCCATCGTCTCTCAACCATACGGGATGCCAATCAGATTTTGGTGATGAAGGACGGAGATATTATTGAACAGGGAAATCATGAAGAACTGTTGAAGGTAAGGGGCTTTTATTACCAGATGTATTACAGCCAATAATAGGGGCAGAAAAGGAATATGTAAAAAAAACGGGCATAGGATAGTACAAAAGGAATACAGGAAAAGAACGTATGCCTGAACTTATGCGAAAGCTCTTTTGCTTTTTCTTAGCCATCTTAATTCTCTTCTCCGGGATTTTCGCCCATGCCGATGAAGCATCGGCTGTCCCGGAGAATCTTTATGCACAAAGTGCAGTCCTAATGGATGCTTTTTCCGGAAGAATTTTATACGAAAAAAATGGCCGGGAGTTTATGGCCAATGCCAGTACCACCAAAATTCTCACCTGTATTTTGGCGCTGGAGAGCAAAAAAACGGAAGAGCTGGTGCAGGTATCTGCCTATGCGGCCTCCATGCCGGATGTTCAGCTGAATATTCGGGAGGGAGAGCAGTATCTTCTGCAAGATCTGCTGTACTCCCTTATGCTGGAATCCCATAATGATACGGCGGTTGCCATTGCGGAACATGTGGCAGGAAGCTGTCAGGAGTTTTCCCGATTGATGAATGAAAAGGCCCGCAGTATAGGCTGCAGCAGCAGCTGGTTCATCACGCCAAACGGCCTGGACGCGACCCAGACCATTACCACAAAAACAGGTGAAAGCGTAACCAGAGAGCATGGAACAACCGCAGCAGATCTGGCTCTGATCATGCGGTATTGTATAGAAGAATCTCCCGAAAGGGAAGCTTTTTTAAAAATCACAGGAACCGGCAGCTATTCCTTCTCCGATAAAACGGTTTCAGAAAAAGGGGAAATTCTAAACGGTTCCCGAAGCTTTTATTGCAGGAATCACAATTCCTTCTTACAGATGATGGAGGGGGCGCTGAGCGGAA
Organism: Lachnospiraceae bacterium; assembly: GCA_051879275.1. Lineage (GTDB taxonomy): Bacteria > Bacillota > Clostridia > Lachnospirales > Lachnospiraceae > SFDP01. The sequence goes on along the minus strand of JBJELS010000024.1, from coordinate 7,023 downwards.
AGACAGGATTTACCGGAAAAGCCGGATATTGCTATGTGGGAGCTCTTACCAGGAATGAAAAAACCTATATTGTAGCCCTTTTAGCCTGCGGATGGCCCAACAATCGAAATTATAAATGGCAGGATACCCGTAAGCTTATGGAATACGGCTTGTCTGCATATGAATTGTGCTCTTTGGAGGAAGTCAGACCAAAGCAGAAAGAAATATATCAGACAGAGGTAAAGGAGGCTCAGGGAGGAAAAATCGGACAGAAAATCATGGTTAATCTGAGCAGAGAGGAGGATGGGAAAAATCCATGTATACTGCTGAAAGAAGAAGAGAAGCTTTCCGTCAAGGTGGAAAAGTATCCTCTTACCGCACCGGTCAGAAAAGGAGAAAAGGCAGGGAAGATACTTTATCTGATTAACGATGAGCTTTGGAAAAGCGAAAATCTGATCATAACAGAAACGGTGGATAAAATAGATATGAAGTGGTGTGTGGAAAGGTGTATTGACCTGTTTTGGATATAAAAAGATGAATTTTGCAACTAATTCTTAAAAAATAATGTATTTTTAAAGATAAATATATTATAATGACCCTGTATACTATAAGGAGAAGGGAAGAAGCTGCATGAGAAAAATTCTCTTTCTGGGTCTGTACATATGGTTATTTCTTTTCTTTCCGGGCCATCAGGTGCAGGCTTTGGAGGCAGGAGAGGAAGATAGGCTGATTGTAGTGGGATGGTATGAGCAGGATGGCTACATGAAGGAGGACAGCAAGGGTAATATCAGTGGTTTCGGTATGGACTATCTGAATGCCATTGCCCGCTATACAGACTGGGAATACCGTCTGGTGAAGGGCAGCCGGAGCCAGTGTCTTGCCTGGGTGGAAACGGGTCAGATTGATTTGATGTTTCCTGTTAATACAACAGTTGAGCTGCAGAATGCCAAATTGGCAAATACGGTAATTGGGGATGATTATGGCTATATTTATAAGCTGAGCGATAACTCCTCTTTAAATTATGGCAATGCCAGACAGATGCGTAACGTTACTCTGGGAATGCTTGCAGACAGCGGTCTGGAAAAGAATTTAGAGCGATATTGTGAGAAAAGCAGTATATCCTTTTCTGAAATCCTGTATTTTGACAGTATGGAGGAAATGCAGAGGCAGCTGGCTGATGGCAAAATTGATGCCATGCTTACGGATTCCTTTGTCAATCTTTCCCATCTGAAGGTTGTAGGCAGATTCTATAACGGACAGGTATCCTTTGCAGCCTCTGATGAGGATATCCTTGCCGGACTGGAGGCTGCGGTAGAAGAGATTAAGCTGAATAATCCGGCATTTACGGAGGATTTACGGGAGCTATACTTTGGGGATGCCTCCCGGAACAATCTGGAATATACCTGGGCGGAGCAGACCTTTCTCAATGGAGAGGTGGAATATGATGTGGCCCTTTGTATGGATCAGTATCCGATCTGCTACCGTTTAGGTACAGACAGGGAATACAGTGGAATTGCAATAGATATACTGAAGGAAATCGAGGAATATACCGGCATAACCTTTCACATTCGTTTTATCAGCAGCTATTCCCAGGGAGAAGAATTACTCCGCTCGGGAAAGGTGGATATTTTGGGCAGCTGTGTAATGGCCAGCAATGGTCTGCAGGGAGCCTCCGGACATTTGGAAAACGGAGTGAGGGAGGAATACACTACCTCCTTTTACAGTGTGGGGATGGCCTTTGTAGGCAATCACAATTTAGATATGGAAAATGCCTTAAAAATTGCTGTGCCGGAGTATTTTTCCGAAGCCATAGACAGCCTTGTTTCCCAATATCCTCAATATGAATTTATTATCCATGAAGATGATACAGCCTGCCTTGAGGCTGTTTTGGACAAGGAGGTAGATGCAGCTGTTCAGTCTGATTTGAAAATTAACGAGCTTTCTGCCTATGAAAAATATAAGGATATCTGCAATCTGAAGTACATTCAGGGAAAGTACGAGACATCCTTTGTGATTCATGATGAACAGGGCCTTCTGCTGGGCATACTGGATAAGGCAATTAACAGTATTTCCCAGAGCAGCAGGGCAATCATCGTCAGCGATAATATCCGGCATATAACCATTGGACAGTTCACCTTCAAGGATTTTCTGCTGCAGTATAAAGAATATCTGCTGATCGGTCTGGTTTTGCTGTTCCTGTTAAATTACGGACAGAGGTATTACCGAAAGTATAAAGAGGAGCTTATCAATAAAGAAATTGCCTACAGAGACAGCGTGGCCAATATCAGCAGTATGGAAAAGTTCAGACTGGATGTAACTCCCATTTTAAAAGAAGAGGAAAAAACCAATTATTATGTGCTGGCCGTGGACGTGGATAAATTTAAAGTCATCAATGATTTATATGGCTATGATCAGGGTGACCGGGTTATTGCCTTTCTGGCAGAGATTCTTAAGAAGGGACTGACGGACAAAGACTATATTACTCGAAGCAATGCGGATAATTTTATCCTTTTCAAATACAGTACCTCCATTGAAGCGGTAGAAGAATATTTGCAGAAGGTATTTGAAGCCGTGGATGCCAGACTTCTGGAGATGAACAGCCATTATCACCTGACCCTTAAGGCAGGTATTTATCATGTGGAAAGCAGCGATGATAATCTGTCCAGTACCATTGATAAGGCTAATTTGGCCAAGGGACACATTCACCAGAGCCACAAAAGCCTTTACTGTGTTTTTGAAGAGCATATGCGGCAGCAGAATATTTATGCCAAGCATTTGGAAAATGAGATGGAAGAAGCACTGCTCGACGGACAGTTTTGTATCTATCTGCAGCCTCAGGTTGACTTTGAAACCAACAGAGTGGTCAGTGCTGAGGCGCTTGTCCGCTGGAACCACCCACGGGATGGGATGATTCCGCCGGATCAGTTTCTCCCGGTTTTTGAAAAAAATGGATTTATTAATCGCCTGGATTTTTATGTCTGGGAGGAATCCATTAAAATGATAGAGCGCTGGAGAAAAGAAGGAAAATGTATGGTTCCCATAGCCATCAACCTGTCCCGAATTGATGTTCAGAATGATAACCTGGTTACTGAGCTGAGAGAGCTGATGGATAAATACAGCATTGAAAGCCGCTGGATTAAGGCGGAATTAACAGAAAGTATCTGCATAGACAGCGATGAGCTGCTGTTGGAACGTATGCAGGAGTTAAAGCAGCTGGGCTTAAAGATTGCGGTTGATGATTTTGGCTCGGGATATTCCTCTTTGCATCTGCTGAAGGAAATGCCCATCGATATTTTAAAGCTGGATAAGAGCTTTTTAAACGTTGAGCTTAATATGGATATGCGTACGGAAATTGTTATCCGGGATATTGTCAATATGGGTAAGCATCTTGAATTGCAGATTATTGCAGAGGGTGTGGAAACGGAGGAGCAGAGCAATTTCCTTAAGGAAATCGGCTGTGATATTGCCCAGGGATATTATTACGGAAGACCTATGCCCATAGAAGAATTTGAGAAATTCCTGTTCCACAATCGTGAACAGGCGGCCAAAGGCTGATTTGGAGATAAATCGGATAAAACAGGGATAAAAATAGAGGAGGAAAAGTGACCTTTTTCTTCTCTATTTTCCATTTTTTCCTTTCTATTTTCCATTTTCTGTGCTATACTGAAAAAGTGTGAAAAAAATTTCACAAAGTAAAGTTATTTTTTTATTTTATAATAAATGGAGGGCAAAAAGATGAGTACTACTACGCTTGCGGGCCAGAGAATCGCTTCTCTGCTCGATGAGAACAGTTTCGTGGAAATCGGTGGACTTGTTACAGCAAGAGCTACGGATTTTAATCTGAAACAGACAGCTACCCCTTCTGACGGTGTGATTACCGGATATGGGGTGATTGACGGCAATCTTGTATACGTTTACAGCCAGGATGCTTCCGTACTGGGGGGAAGCATAGGAGAAATGCATGCCAGGAAGATTGTCAACCTCTATGAGCTGGCAATGAAAACAGGAGCCCCCGTTATCGGTCTGATTGATTCTGCGGGCTTGAGGCTTCAGGAGGCTTGTGATGCACTGAATGCCTTTGGGGAAGTTTATTTAAAGCAGACCCTTGCTTCCGGAGTTATCCCTCAGATCACGGCAGTTTTCGGAAGCTGTGGAGGAGGACTTGCCTTGATTCCCGGTCTTACTGATTTTACCTTTATGGAAGAGAAAAAGGCGAAGCTGTTTATTAATTCACCCAATGCACTGGCAGGAAATGAGATTTCCAGATGTGACAGCTCAGCAGCAGCCTTTCAGAGCGAGAAGGCAGGACTGGTAGATGTGGTAGCGGATGAGGCAACAATTTTTGCAGAAATTCGTCAGCTGATCAGCATTCTTCCGGCTAATAATGAGGATGATCAGTCTTATCTTGAATGCGAGGATGACCTGAACAGAGTGTGTGAGGATCTGGCTGCCTGCAGAGAGGATACCGCATTGCTGGTGTCACGAATTGCAGACAATCAGCTTTTCTTTGAAACAAAGAGAAATTACGCCAAGGAAATGGTAACCGGTTTCATTAAGCTGAACGGAGTAACCGTAGGTGTGGTGGCCAATCGTACTGTGGTTTACGGGGAAGAAGGAGAGGCTGTGGAGAAGTTTGAGCCTGCATTGACTACCCGAGGCTGCCGTAAGGCGGCAGAATTTATTAATTTCTGTGATGCCTTTGAAATTCCGCTGCTCAGCCTGACCAACGTTAAAGGATATGCGGCAACCGCCTGTGAAGAGCGAAATATTGCAAGAGAGGCCTCTAAGCTTACCTATGCCTTTGCCAATGCCACTGTACCTAAGGTGAATGTGGTAATTGGGAAAGCCCTGGGAAGTGCTTATGTGGCCATGAATTCCAAGGCTATCGGTGCGGATATGACCTTTGCGTGGCCGGATGCCCAGATCGGTACTATGGATGCCCTGCTGGCAGCTAAGATTATCTGCGACGGACAGGGAGCAGAGGCAATTGAAGCCTGTGCCAAAGAATATGCCGATTTACAGAATAACGTAGTAAGTGCAGCAAGAAGAGGCTATGTGGATACCATTATTGAGGCAGAGCAAACCAGAAAATATGTTATCGGCGCTTTTGAAATGCTGTTTACCAAAAGAGACGAACGTCCGGCAAAGAAGCACGGCACGGTATAGAAAGGATGATACTTAATATGAAAAAATGGCTATTGGTATTAGGTATAATCACCTGTATGCTTGGTCTTACTGCCTGCAAAACCGAAGAAGAGGTTAAAGATCATTATGGGATAACGGAGGAAGCAGCAGGTACATTTGCCCAGAACTTTATTGAATCCATGGATAAAGTCGTACTGAATAATGAAGTCGAGCAGTACAAAGATGATGAAATTATTCATGCGGCCTTAAACAACTATATGACGGCGCTGGAGGATATGGGTAGCCTTCAGTCTGTGAATGATTATACTGTTACCTATGACGATGGCGTAATCATCAATGCCAAAATCAGCGGTTCTCTCAGAGAGGCAACGGTTGAGCTGATTCTGGACAAGCAGGGCTCTTTGCTTAGTGTCTCAACCAACGTAACCTACTCCTTCGGAGAGATGATGGCAAAGGCCGGACTGAATACCCTGATGGGTTTGGGTACGGTATTTGTGGTATTGATTTTAATCATTCTGTTAATTTCCAGCTTCTCCCTGATTTCCAAAATCCAGAACAGTACAGCAAATAAGGCTGAGGAAGAAACTGTGGCAGCGGACAGGGTAGTTGAGCAGATTATGGAAAGAGAAGAGAAAGAGGATGATCTGGAGCTGGTAGCGGTAATTGCTGCGGCGGTGGCGGCTTATGAGGGTACAGCCTCTGCTGACGGCTACATTGTAAGAAGCATTAAGAGAAGAAACAGATAGATAAACGGTTGATTTAGGAGGATAAGAAAATGAAAAATTATACCATTACAGTTAATGGAAATGTATATGATGTAGTTGTAGAGGAAGCGGGAAGCCAGGCAGCACCGGCAAGACCTGTAGCAGCACCTAAGGCGGCTCCGAAAGCAGCACCTAAGGCAGCATCGGCATCAGCCGGGGCAAATGCGGGTGCAGGAAGCATTCGTGTGGAGGCCGGTGCGGCAGGTAAGGTATTTAAAATTGAAGCGAATGTAGGAAAGGCTGTTAAGGCCGGTGATACGGTGGTTATTATTGAGGCCATGAAGATGGAAATCCCTGTTGTGGCACCTAAGGATGGTACTGTGGCAAGTATTGATGTAGCGGTGGGTGATGCAGTAGAAGCGGGTGCTTTACTGGCAACCTTAAACTAATCAGCAGAAAATCCTTATCATCTACAGGAGGTTAACGTAAATGGAATACGTAGCAACGACATTAACCAACCTGCTGCATCAGACGGCATTTTTCAATCTGACCGTGGGAAATTATATTATGATTGCAGTAGCTTGTGTTTTCCTTTATCTGGCTATCAGAAAAGAATATGAACCCCTTCTTTTGCTGCCGATAGCCTTCGGTATGCTGCTGGTAAATATTTATCCGGATATTATGATTACTCCGGAGGAAGCATCTAATGGTGTCGGCGGTTTACTCTATTATTTTTATGTTTTGGATGAATGGGCGATTCTGCCTTCCCTGATTTTCATGGGAGTAGGAGCGATGACCGACTTTGGGCCCCTGATTGCCAATCCCAAAAGCTTTCTTTTGGGAGCAGCTGCCCAGTTCGGTATCTTTATTGCCTATTTTGGTGCCATTGCCATGGGCTTTAATGATAAAGCGGCAGCGGCAATTTCCATTATCGGAGGAGCGGATGGACCTACCTCGATTTTCCTGGCGGGCAAGCTGGGGCAGACCGGTCTTTTGGGACCCATTGCGGTGGCGGCATATTCCTATATGTCTCTGGTTCCCATTATTCAGCCTCCCATTATGAAGCTTCTGACTACGGAGAAAGAACGTAAGATTAAGATGGAGCAGCTCCGTCCGGTTTCCAAGCTGGAGAAAATTCTCTTTCCGATTATTGTAACCATTGTGGTTTGTCTGATTCTTCCTACCACGGCACCCT
>JBJELS010000023.1:0-4221 GCA_051879275.1 Lachnospiraceae bacterium | reverse complement strand
CCAACAGCTTTTCTATATCTCAACAAACCATTCTTATCAACATAAGAATTCTCATGATTTACGATAAAATACTGTGGTGTCGATTTACCATATAGATCTTTGTTAAGATATGTAGCAAAATCAAAGCGTACTTCTACCCCTGCCTTTGCTCCCTCACCATCTTCGCCAGACAACCCACTCACCACCGCTCCCGGCTCTTGCACATAGATTAAATGCCGATACCGTTGTTTAGGTAATTCTACCGTCTGCCCCGATGTTACAGGAGTGATTAGCCCTCCATGCTTGCAAAAGAGCATGGACATCATATTAATCCCAGCTACTTTCTCACCAAGCTGACCTTCCTCCCCTGTCCAATCCGTAAAATTAAAATACTCTGTCTCTGAAGGCATATTGTCCCATTTTTCACTCAGGTTCATCAACTGGCTGCAAGTCCCATATTTTTTGCACGACTCCTTATTCGTCTTTATTTGGTCAATTTCCCATTGTCTATCGGGTAATAAAGAACAATTACACTGAAAAGGAAAAATATTCTTGTTTTTTATCGTATCCTTAACAGTAGCCATACATAGTCCATTGGTGCTGCTTCTCCTATTTTCTTCTACATGAAGTATGGTATATTGCGTCGATTCTTTTATGGAACCCGGAAATATTTCTGATTTTCCATCAATTTTAATTGTGATTGGCCCTAACATAGCCTTATCACAGGTCAGGATTGCTCCATGTGCCAGGTACTCTTCTGCATTGGACGCATAACGATTTAAAATATCGCTTATCTCCTCCGGTGTCATCTTCTTTTCTTTCAGGTTACTCAAAGCGATTTCTTTTTCTCTGGCCAATATCTCCGGCGACATTTGTTTTTCTAATGCTAAATCTTCCAAATTGCTCTCTATCTCTTTTGTCAGCTCTTGTTCTACTAGCTCTTCTCCCCGTTTTTCCCTCCAGATTTCCGCTCTCTTCTCAATCTCCTCTGCCTCTCTGATGTCTGCTTCTATCTGATGTGCAGTCACTTCATCATAGCTATACTCCCGATAATCTGCCATAGTTCCTCTCATTCCGCTGCTTTGGCAGCCTTTTCATCACATGAACTTTGTACATCAACACAAATCCTGAATTAAAAGAATCTGATTCTATCAACCTTTCTCCTTTGCTCTTTATCCCTTCTTGCTTTCTTCGTCTTCCCCACTTCTCATCTTCTGTATAATCTTCCAGAAAACGGTTGTTTCCTCTGCCTCCTCCTTTGCCGGAAAATGATAGCTGCCAAGCAGCATTTCTCCCTGAAAAGAAATGATGAATAGATAATGAAGTTTCTCTCTTTCCTCTCCTCCGGTGGAAAAGGAAAACCACCCAGTTATACCTGCCTTTAATCTCCTTCTTCTTATCCCCTGTCTACAGCTTTCCGGATATACCCTTTGAATAACTCTTTGGATTTCCCGAATGGCCCCATTAACCTGCCCCTCTTCTAATCCTTTGGAAAGCAGATTCAGGGTAAACAGTTTCTCTTCTTCCAAGGTTCCCATGACCATCTGTGGCTGATTTGCATAAGGAAACAGCCCGTCCACCTTTTTCCCTACTATCCTTTCCCAATTCTTTGGAACAGTGAGAATAAGCTTTCCTTCCAAGCAGGAAATTTCTTTCCACACTGCTTCTTTACCTTTTTCTCCCATTTGCCTTCTTAATCCCCATTCATATCGCAAGCTTTGTTTGTGATACTGCTCAAATAAATAAGTGAAAAGTTTTAATTTTCACACTCTCTTTTGTTATTTTGCACCGGTCCTTTTCCAATGAACCCTTCCAAAATCAACAGCTCTTTCCCTGTCCCTATCCTCTTCCCCTGATAGCTCTGATTGAAGTAAAAGCTCCTGCATCCGTTTTACCGCATAGCTTCCCACATCTATGGCATTTAGCTGCTGAATCTGATCAATAGCCGGATTCTTACCGATTCCTCCAATTTTTACGCTTTCACTCATCCTTTGTTCCCTCCTGCTGTGACAGCTTTCTAATATACAATAATCAAGACTTCATAATAAAACTCCCTGCTCTACCTCTTTAACCGAGTGACAATGGGCATTCCTCCGGCTATTACCTCCAGTGTAGGATTGTCCTCAACCTCACTTGGAATATTAGCAAAAATGTGTTCTATGACATCTTCCATGGAATATGGCTCCTGTTGCCCGCTTCCTGGTATCGTTCTTTTCCGCTTCTTTTCAATGGACTTTGGTGCGGCAGCAAAATTTCCGGTTTTTCCAATGGCATCAAAAGCATTACACAGATTGATTACCGTAGGAGACAGCATATCCTTTCTCACCAATGTAGCTTCCTGGGGAGTGGTGAGGCTGACCTGTTTTCCCTTTAGTTCCACCTGACCTTTTGCCAGAATAGACAGCTTATTCTTCGTCTTAATGGTAAGACTGTTTCCATCCTTTAGTGCCATCTTGGCATTCTTTTCCTTAAGATTAATCAATCCCATTTCTTCCGGCTTTGCATACATTCGTTTCTGTCCGGCAGTAGTCAAATAGCGGCTGTTGCATTCTCCCAGTTCTTTGCAGGTTTCCCCATTCTCTCTAAGGTTATATACCACCATTGGCTTCTCTTCTTTTCCCTCTGCAAACCGAAGAGCCACTTTGGTTCCCACCTCCGGCATACAGTAGAGGAAGTTTCCGGTAATGGGCAGCCAGGGGAAATCATAAGCCTCTTCCTTACTCTGTTCTTCATCCATCTGCAAATGCAGTCTTACCTTTTCCTGTCCGGTTTGCAAAACTTCTCCAATCAAAACTGCATCCTTTAATGTGATGGCAGGCTGCTTTTCTATCTTAAAGCAGGATTTTGGAAACACCTTCCAACGGCAGCTAAGAAGATTCCCCACAAAACCGGCTTCCATTTCTTTAATTCGGTATTCCTTTCCCTCTATGGTCACAGCATCCCCTATAAAAGCAATATCCATATCCTCCAGGACATAACCTATCGCTGTCAGGTCTCCTTTGCTCGTGTAAAAAGGAAGCTGCATATGAACACACTCATCCAATCGAATTTCTCCCTGATTTCTCCCCACATAATTCCCACTAAACAGGCTAATCCCGGAGGACAGATAATGGATGCCTATTCCCTCACCCAAGTGACTGAATATCCGCTTCAAAAACACAAAATCCGTTTCCCGATATTGAATTAGGGGATACTCCAATTTTCGGTCTGCTATCTCTCCTGACAGGGTTGCGCCATAATCACTTAACACCATCTCTACCACTTGCTGATAGCTCCTTTTTATGTTCTGAAAAGACCTGGACTTCTTCCGTATATCCATCCTCCATGAAGAGGAAACAGCCTCCAGAGTAAGAAGAGTATATTTCCCTTCTTCCTGCAGTCTGATTTTATGTACCATACCAGAGAAGATGAGCTTCTGGCTGATTCCTCCCCCTTCTTCACGGCTCACGCTAACAATTTCCACTTTATCCTCATCTACCTTGGTCAATACCATCCCTGCCTGTTCAGCCTTGACCTCTGCCACAATTCGAGCCTGTGCATGCCCTCCAAAACTGGCTTTTATATAACAATCCTTAATAGAAGACAGTATAAATCTGCTTCTTACCTGTAACTGCTCTATTGTAATGCGTTCCATAGTGTCTTCTCCTTTTTCTAATCCCAAACAATCAAGTTATGCCTTCTCCCTATCTCACTACCTCTTTCTGCTTTTCCTCCTCTTCGGATACCTTCAAGCACCTGCTCCAGGCAGTAAAAGGCTTCTTCTGGTGAAAAAATACTATTTTGTTTCTTTCCCGTTTTCTGCATAAGATAATCGGTCAATAAATCAGCTCTCACTGCTTCCTTGCTTTGCAAAAGTAGATAAGCAAACTGACGATCTGTATTTTCTGCTTTCGCACAGGACAGTACCTGTCTAGCAAAAAAATCCGTCACTTCCTTAGAAAGACTGTTTCCATCTGCAGCCGCCCAAGTAGCATGGGCCAGATTCAGCGTGTCATACTCCGTCTGTATATCAGAAAAATCCTTGTATTCCGTTCTCAGTCTTGCCCCTTCCTTTAGTTTAAATCGGCACAGCTCCACCTCATCCTCCCCAAGCTCCAATCTGGTATCCAGAAAAAAGCTTGTCCAGTAGCGGACATAGCCACTAAACTCCTCTCTTTCTCCTGCCGTAAATTTTAAGCTGATATAAGATTCAGTGGGTGCGTACTCTATCCGCTCCTCTTCTCCCAGAAGAAATACATAGTC
>JBJELS010000022.1:0-4304 GCA_051879275.1 Lachnospiraceae bacterium | reverse complement strand
AATCTGGCGGATGAATATATCAACGCCTATGAAAAGTACGGCCACTGGAAGGATAATGGCTTTCTGATTAAGGGAGATGCGGTCTATAATTATACCCTTATGTTTTTGCAGATGTGGAACGTTAATTCCGGTTCCGGGGAGGAGGATTATAAAAAATATTTGGCCCTTGGGCCGGTAACAGCCCAAAATAGAAGGGATAAGCAAAAGGAGTCTTCTGAAGGCTATGTTATTCCCTACGGAGACGGCCCTCATCAGCTGGAGGATGTGGCAAAGAATATCTACATGGATATCCTCGCAGGTACCAAAGAATATGTGTACATTATGACTCCTTATCTCATTTTGGACTATGAAATGCAGCAGTCTTTGGAGCATGCGGCAAAATGCGGTGCAGATGTAAGGATAATTATGCCTCATATTCCGGATAAGAAGGTGGTATTCTATATCGGAAGAACCTACTATTCTCAGCTGATCAGCTCAGGAGTGAAAATTTATGAATATACACCCGGTTTTGTCCATTCTAAAACCTTTTTATCGGATGATGAGCTGGCAACGGTGGGAACCATTAATCTGGATTTCAGAAGTCTGTATCTGCACTATGAATGCGGTGCACTTTTCTATAAAACAGAGGCATTAGAAAAAATAAAGGAAGATTTTATTAATACCTTTGATAAATGCCAGCCTATTACTCTTGCAGATTATTATGGATTTCCATTATGGCAGCGTGTTGTGGGAAGGATTTTGAGAGTCTTTGGCCCGCTTCTCTAAAAGCTGTAGATTTCCGGAACCATCTATTCTCTTTAAGGAAAAAGAGAATAGGTGGTTTTTTTATGGAAAAATGCTAACACTATTATGTGTCTGAGAATTTATGATGCTTCAGAATGGAGGAAAAAATGAAAAAAATAGTAATGTTTGATACAAAAGCATATGATAAGGAATGGTTTGAAAAGTGTAATAACAATCGTTACGAAATAAAATATCAGGAAAGTAAACTAAATGAGCAGACAGTTGAGCTGGCAAGAGGAGCAGATGTAGTCTGTGCCTTCGTCAATGATGATCTGAATAGCAAGGTAATTGAAGCTTTGACGGATCTGGGAATCAGACTGGTGGCCATGCGATGTGCGGGCTTTAGTAATGTAGATTACCATGCAGGAATGGGGAAGATAAAGTTTGTACGGGTTCCTGCTTATTCTCCCTATGCGGTAGCTGAATTTGCCATGGGAATGCTGCTTTGTCTGAATCGGAAGATTCATAAGGCGTATAACCGTACCCGGGATTTTAATTTTAATATCACAGGACTGTCCGGAATGGATCTGCATGGAAAAACAGCAGGCGTAATCGGTACAGGAAAAATCGGAAGAATATTTATTGAAATCTGTCGGGGATTCGGGATGAAAATTCTGGCCTATGACCTTTATCCGGATTTGAATGGGGGAATAGAGTATGTCTCTTTGCCGGAATTATTCTCCCAAAGTGATGTGATCTCCCTTCATTGTCCCTTGACAGAACAGACAAAGCACATTATCAATAAAGAAGCCATCAGACAGATGAAGGAGCATGTGATTCTGCTGAATACTTCCAGAGGCGGTCTTTGCGAAAGCCAGGCACTTTTTACTGCTTTGAAGGAAAAACGAATCGGAGGAGCTGGGCTGGATGTTTATGAGGAGGAGGCAGAATGGTTTTTTGAGGATCATTCGGAAAAAGGAATCCAGGACGATACCCTGGCCCTGCTGACAGCCATGCCCAACGTGCTGGTAACCTCCCACCAGGCATTTTTAACGGAAGAAGCGCTTCAAAATATTGCAGAAATTACGTTGGAAAATATTGATGAGTTCTTCCAGGGAAAAGAATTAAAAAATGAAATAAAATAAATTTTAATTTAATAAAATCAAAATGTTGACATTAGAGGTATCTGGGTCTATGATAGACAGGAGTTGGGATTAGAAATAGAACAGTATCTCATCTTAGATAAAATAACATGCGTAATGGAGAAAGCTATGGTAAACAGCGTTATTGATAAGCAGATTTTGAAAAAAATCAGGCTGGTCTGCTCGGATGTAGATGGTACACTGGTAGAGGAAGGGAAAGGGAATCTTAATCCCGAGTATTATGATGAAATTCTAAGACTAAAGGAAAAGGGAATACGTTTTGCCGTAGTTTCAGGGCGAAATTATGAAAGTGCAAGGCTTCTCTTTGAGCCGGTTCTGAAGGATGTGCTTTTTATTAATGATAATGGTGCCGTAATCCGTTATCGGGATCAGGTTTTTAGGGCACATACCCTTGAACCTGCTTTGGTACAGGAAATTATCAGAGATATTGAGACAGAGTCAGACTGTGCTACCTATGTTTCGGCCATGACGGGAAGCTTTGCCTGGAAGGAAAATCAGGACTTCTGCAATATGCTCCGCATGGATTATATGCTGAACATTCTGGAAATAGAGCGTATGCCGGAGGATATTCCGAAGGATGCCGGAGTGATGAGTCTGGGGCTTTACCATCCAAAAGGAGCGGAAAAGGCGGTGGGAAAAGCCTTTATGGAAAAATGGAATAAGCATCCTCTGGTAGAGGTTATGGCTGCCGGAGATATGTGGCTGAATATCTGCCAGAGGAATATTCATAAGGGGAGTGCTTTGGAAGAAATCATGGAGCAGTATGGAATCCATAAGGATGAGGTGATTGCTTTCGGAGATAATATGAATGATTATGGTATGCTGAGCTTTCTTCCCAACAGTGTGGCAATAGGAAATGCTCGCCCGGAGATTAAGGATATCTGTCGTTATATAGCGGATACCAATGTGAATGATGGGGTTTTGCAAATATTAAAACAGCTTTAAATTTTCATTTAAATGGAAAGTGGGACTAAAAGTAATGGATTTATTGGAGAAACTTAAGCAGGAAAGCTACGAAGCTGCTCAGGAAATTATGGATACGGCAAAATTGGCAAAGGGAAATCTGTTTGTGGTGGGCTGTTCTACCAGTGAAGTGCTTGGTGCAAAAATCGGAACCACCTCCAGCCCGGAAGCGGCAGCGGCAGTCTTTGGCGGGATTTACCGTGCTGTCTGTGAAAGGGAGGTTTATCTGGCAGCTCAGTGCTGTGAGCATTTAAATCGTGCATTGATTATAGAAGAGACAGCTGCTGAGAAATTCGGGTATGAGCCGGTTAATGTGATTCCTCAGCCTAAGGCCGGAGGTTCCTTTGCCACACAGGCCTGGAAGAGCTTTTCCAAGCCGGTGGCAGTAGAGCATATCCGGGCACATGCCGGAATGGATATTGGAGATACCTTTATCGGTATGCATTTAAGAGAGGTGGCGGTGCCGGTACGAATCAGCAGAAAGCAGATTGGAGAGGCCCACCTGACCTGTGCCCGTACCAGGGCCAAATTTGTGGGTGGAAGCCGGGCTATTTATGATGAGGGAAGGCTGTAAAGGCTTTGAAAAATCATCATCTCTTAAATTTGTATTTTCCTTTACCGTATCCGGAAACATTTTCAATAATTCCGGCAGCAATCAAATTTGAAAGAAGTTTAGATGCACCCGAACTTTTCAACCCCAGAAGTTCCATAACTGCACTTCTACCAAACGCTTCATCAAACCCAAATTTTTCAAAAAGTCTGAGAATATGAATATTCGTTTTTGAAGAAAAATCTTTTGTTTTCTCTGAAGATATACTTTCAATGTTAAGTATTCTTTGAAAGGGTCTATACTCACTTCTGTACCCTTGCCATCAACACCACGCACTCCACATGCTCCGTATGAGGAAACATATCTACACCCTGAATTTTTTTTACCTGATACCCTTTACGGGCCAAAACCTTTAAGTCTCTGGAAAGGGTTTGGGGATTACAGGAGATATAAACGATTCTCTTGGGGGCACAAGTGATGAGAGCGGTTAAAAAAGCCTCATCACTTCCGGATCTTGGGGGATCCATAAAGACCACATCCAGCTTTTTTTGCTGCTGGGCCAGCTGAAGCATAAATTGTCCAGCATCTTTCTGGTAGAAGTCAATATTCTTTATTCCATTCTTCTTTGCGTTGAATACAGCATCCCTTACTGCCTCCCGATTTAATTCCACACCAATCACCTGCCTGGCCTGAGCGGCGGCAAGCATGCCGATAGTGCCGATTCCGCAATAGGCATCCAGAATAGTTTCTTTCCCGGTAAGCCGGGCGAAGGAAACGGCAGGTTCATAAAGAACCCTCGTCTGTACGGGATTTACCTGATAAAAGGATTTGGGGGAGAGCTTGAAGACCTTTTGACAAAGAATATCTTCAATATAACCCTTTCCATAAATTACCTGTTCCTTGTC
>JBJELS010000021.1:0-4315 GCA_051879275.1 Lachnospiraceae bacterium | reverse complement strand
CCTGGCTGGATACAGGCAGCCATGATTCCCTTCTGGAGGCATCGGATTTTGTGGCGGCCTTCCAGAAACGGCAGGGTCTTTACATTTCCTGCATTGAGGAAATTGCTTATAAGAGAGGATTTATCACGAAGGAGCAGCTGCTGTCTTTGGCAGAACCCCTATTAAAAACTGCCTATGGACAGTATCTGACTGAGGTTGCAAATGGACTCTAAATTTTTACGAAACACCCTGTTAGTATCTCTTCTTTTCATGCTTACCATTTTCCTGGTGGTGCTGTACAGCAATGGTATGGGACCGGGACAGAGAAAGGCAGATGTGCCTGCAGCTCGCACGGAAGAGGCTTCCTATCTGCTGGAGGGGCAGATTGGGGATGACCTCTATGGCTGGATGGAGGATGACAGCTTTTTTGAAAAAGAGGCAGAGGCAGAGGAGACTAAGGGAAGAGAGAGACTTTCCCTGATTGCCACCTCTGTGGAGAAGGATTTAAGAATCCAGATTGTGGATGAAGAGGGAAAAGCAGCAGAAGGACAGTTTTTCAAAATCCGGCTTAATGACACCGATGAATATAAGGATTTGGATCGGGACGGAATCATCTATATCGGAGATATGGATGCGGGGGAATATGAGGTTACCCTGGTGGAACAGGAGGGCTATATCGTACCGTCCTCTCCCCTTTTGGTCACGGTTAAGTCCAGAGTGGAATACGTTGCCATCGGAGATATCTCTCTTTTGATTAAAACGGAAAAAGAAGTGGATGCCATGGCAGAGGATGGAGAAAGCGGACGAAATACCACAGAGGCAGAAGGTACCACACAGATTCGTACCAGGTCGGATGCCGTTTTCGGTATTGATGTTTCCCGGTGGAATGAGACCATCGACTGGAATCAAATGAAAGAGCAGGGTGTGGGCTTTGCCATTATCCGTGCCGGATACCGGGGAAGCGTTACCGGCAGTCTGGTAGAGGATTATTATTTTAAGCAGAATATAGAAGGAGCCACCAGGGCAGGAATCCCTGTGGGAGTGTACTTCTTTACCCAGGCTGTCAACCAGGTGGAGGCGGTAGAGGAGGCCAGTATGGTATTGAAGCTCTGTGAAAATTATCAGCTGACCTATCCCATATTCATCGATACGGAAGGCGCTGGAGGTGAAGGAAGAGCCGACAATCTGGATGTGGCTACCAGAACCGCAGTTTGTGAGGCCTTTTGTGAAACGATCCGCAACAGCGGTTATCAGGGAGGAATCTACGCCAGTAAAAACTGGTATAATAATCGGCTGGATACCTCCAGACTGCCGGATGATATTGTAATTTGGCTGGCAGAATACGCAGACACCCCCAGCTATGATAAAAAATACCATCTCTGGCAGTATTCCTCATCAGGAAGAATACTGGGTATAGAAGGAAGAGTGGACTTGAATTTAAGCTTTCTGGATGTGGGAAGCGGACAGACCGGGGAATGAAATCAGCCCGGATCAAGCAGAATAACAGGTAAAAGGAATGGAATGACATGGGAAAAATAATGGTGGAAACATGCCACATTGAAGGGCTGAAGGTGATTACTCCTCAGGTTTTCGGAGATTCACGGGGCTATTTTATGGAAACCTATAATTATAAGGATTATCATAAGGCAGGTATCTCAGAGACCTTTGTCCAGGATAATCAGTCGGCCTCCAGAAGGGGAGTATTGAGGGGACTCCATTTTCAGAAGCAGTTTCCTCAGGACAAGCTGGTGCGTGCAGTCAAAGGAGAGGTTTTTGATGTAGCAGTGGATTTGCGTAAAGGTTCTCCCACCTTCGGTCAGTGGTTTGGAGTAATTTTAAGCGAGGAGAATAAGAAACAGTTTTTTATTCCCAAGGGCTTTGCCCATGGGTTTGTGGTACTTTCGGAGTATGCGGAATTTGCCTATAAATGCACCGATTTTTACCATCCTGATGACGAGGGCGGTCTTCTTTGGAATGATCCCCGGATTGGAATTGAATGGCCTATCCCCAAGGATATGGAGCTTATCCTTTCTGAAAAGGATACCCAATGGCCCGGCATTGATTCTTTGGAAAAATAGTGGGAGCAGATATGAAACTCACGGAAAAGCGAATCGGTAAAAAAACAGGTATTACCCTATTTACAGTTGCCATGTTGTTCATGGCAGCTGTTATTGTGTTTTACCAAAATCCTCTGGCAGACCCTCAGGATGAGCTGGTGAAAAAGATCATTGCCTGCGCAATTATTTTTGTGGCCATTCTGGGCTTTGCCTTTTTATATGATAAGATTACTGTTCTGCCGACAGAGCTGTATCAAAGCAGACATTTAATCTGGAAGCTGGCAAAAAATGATTTTAAAAAGCGGTATGCCGGCTCCTATCTGGGGGCGCTTTGGGCTATGGTTCAGCCGGTGGTTACGGTGGTCATGTATTATATCGTATTTGACGTGATTATGGACTCCAGCCGCCAGCTGGCCAGTGACAGCATCCCCTATGTGCTGTTTCTTACGGCGGGGCTGGTTCCCTGGTTTTACTTTACGGAAAGCCTGCAGAACGGAACCAATGCTTTGTTGGAATACAATTATCTGGTAAAAAAGGTAGTCTTTAAAATCAGCATCCTGCCCATTATTAAAATTATTGCCGCTACCTTTATTCATCTGTTTTTTGTCTGTATACTGCTGATTATTGCCGCACTCTACGGCTATTTTCCCGGTATTTATACCATTCAGCTGGCTTATTACAGCTTCTGTCTGTTTATTCTGGTTTTGGGAATCTGCTACAGCACCTGTGCAATTATGGTATTTTTCAAGGATATCGGGCAGATCATCAATATCCTTTTGCAGATTGGTATGTGGGCCACTCCTATTATGTGGGATGTCAACCAGCTTAGCCCCAGGATGCAGATGATCGTAAAAATTAATCCTTTGGTCTATATCGTCAATGGTTATCGCAGTACGATTTTTGAACGTAGCTGGTTTTTTCAGGATTTTTATTCCACCATGTATTTCTGGATCATTACGGTGGTGATTTTCGGAATAGGAGCATTGGTATTCAAGCGGCTGAAGGTACATTTTTCAGATGTATTATAAGGCAGGCGGCAGATATGAACGAGGAAAATATGGAAGACAGGAATCTGGCCATTTGCGCCAAGCAAATTACGAAAATTTACAAGTTGTATAATAAGCCTTCGGACAGAATGCGGGAGGCCCTGGGATTAAGCAGAAAAAAGCTTTATAAGGAGCATTATGCCCTAAGGGGAGTGGATTTGTCTATCTGTCAGGGAGAAACGGTGGGAATTATCGGAACCAACGGCTCGGGAAAATCCACCATTTTGAAGATTATCACCGGAGTATTAAATCCCAGCGGAGGAGAGATTAAGGTAAACGGACGTATTTCAGCCCTTCTGGAGCTGGGGGCGGGCTTCAATATGGAATACAACGGAATAGAAAACATTTATTTGAATGGCACCATGATGGGCTTTTCTGAAAAGGAAATCGATGAAAAGCTGGAGGATATTCTGGAGTTTGCAGATATAGGAGACTATGTCTATCAGCCATGTAAAACCTATTCCAGCGGTATGTTTGTCCGGCTGGCCTTTGCAGTGGCGATCAATATTGAACCGGAAATTCTGATTGTGGATGAGGCTTTGTCGGTGGGAGACGTGTTTTTTCAGGCAAAATGCTACCACAAATTTGATGAATTTAAGCAGATGGGAAAGACCATCCTGTTTGTCAGCCATGATTTAAGCAGCATTGCCAAATACTGTGACCGGGTGGTGCTCCTGAATAAAGGAGTTAAGCTGGGAGAAGGAAGGCCCAAGGAAATGATTGATGCCTATAAGCAGGTTTTGGTGGGGCAGTATCCGCTGCCCGATGATGAGGCCTTTGAAGAGACTCCGGCCGCAATGGGAATCAATGAAAAGGCACTGGAGTATGGAACCCGGGCAGGAGAGATTGTGGAATTTTACCTGACGGATAAAAAGGGAACCCGTACCGGTGCCATAATCAAGGGTGAGAAGTTTACCCTGCATATGCGGGTGAAGTTTAACCAGGATATACAGGCTCCCATCTTTGCCTTTACCATTAAGAATAAACAGGGTACGGAAATCACCGGTACCAATTCCATGGTGGAGAAGGCCTTCCTTTCCTCGGTGAAGTCGGGAGAGGAAAAGAAGATTACCTTTACGCAGGAATTGAATCTGCAGGGAGGAGAATATCTACTGTCCCTGGGGGTTACCGGTTATGAAGGAGATGAGTTTCAGGTATACCACAGGCTGTATGATGTATTAAATCTGACAGTGGTGTCAGATAAAAACACGGTGGGATATTATGACATGAATT
>JBJELS010000020.1:0-4316 GCA_051879275.1 Lachnospiraceae bacterium | reverse complement strand
CACGTTATGGGGATTCTCCATAATGAACTTCTGCCACCATACTTTTTTCACATTATTCTTTAATTCCACACCCAGATTACCATAGTCCCAGGTATTGGCCAGGCCGCCGTAAATCTCGGAGCCGGGATAAACAAATCCCCTAGATTTTGCTAATGCTACAATTTTCTCCATCGTCTTTTCCATTCTCTGTCTCCTCCTGGATTTTGCTTGACTTATCTAAGAACAGACCGGAAAGTATCCCTGCTGTTCTGAACATTCACGCTATATTATAGCGAAGACCTTTGTATTTTTCAACTTAAAAAAGAAAAAGAGATACGGTCACAGCATGGACAGCATCTCAAGACTTTTCATTTCCCGATCTATGTATCGCTTCCGGTAGACCGCTGCAATCTGCTGCAGCTCCTTAAGCACCTCCTCACTTACCTTAAAGGTATACAGCTTCTCAATTCCGGTTTTTTCAATAAAGTGAACGGTATAGTCGGTCGACTCCTTCCACACTCCTTCCCCCGGCATACCGGGAAACTCCCCGTTAATCACCATGGCCTTCAGCTCAAAAACCACCTGCACCAGAGGACGGGGAATGCTTTCTGCCGTCAGAGCCTTCAGGGACTGGTATAAAAGCTTCAGAAGTTCCTTTTCATCGTTATTTTCCCGGCTGTAGTAATCACAAAGCTCCAGAAAGTACATTCCGTAATAGGCTCCCTCATAATCCATCCTTAATTCATCAAAATACTGTGAAATCGCCGCCTCAGTCAAGGTGTAGGCACTTCTGCCCGGATACAGGGTAAACTGTCCGAAAGCAAAGAGATTACAGGCTGCCAGAAGTCTGGAATGCTGCCGTCTGGCCCCTTTGGCAAAGGCCGTTATCTTTCCTCTTTCTTTCGTTAATATTACCAGACGCCTGTCGTACTCTCCTGTGGGTGAGCTACTTAAAACGATCCCGGTCACCGTTACCAAATCCTGCATGAATTTTCTCTTCCTCTATCACTTTCTTACTGTCTTCCTCTTCCTTTATCGCCTTAAACTGTAGATAATCCTCCACTTTTCCCGTGGTTATAAACTGTTTCCAGCCGGCTTCTTTGGTCATGAGCGTATCCCCCAATCTTGTCCTGTCTGTGTTTTACCTGTTTATTTCCATGAGATTAGAGTTCGCTTTTCCTATCCGTTTTATTCGTTATCTTTGGGATTATAGCCAAAATTTTTCAGAAGAAAATCACTGTCACGCCAATCCTTCTTTACCTTTACCCAAAGCTGTAGATTTACCTGACATTCCAACATATCTTCAATCTCCAAACGGGCAAGGGAACCGATTTTTTTCAGCATCTTTCCCTGTTTTCCGATAATCATTCCCTTATGACTGTCTTTTTCGCAGACAATAGTGGCATCAATATGGCAGATTTTTCCCTTCCATTTCATGCTGTCTATCGCCACCGCCACACCGTGGGGGATTTCCTCATCCAGACAGCGAAGCACCTTTTCCCGAACCAGCTCTGCCGCAATCTGCCGCTGCGGCTGATCCGTAACCGTATCCTCGTCATAAAAGGGTGCCCCGTAAGGAAGATAGTCCATTATGCAGCGAATCAGCACCAGGGTATTGTCCTTTTTCAATGCAGACACGGGAACAATCTCTGCAAAGTCCATTTCTTTACGATAAACATCTATGATTTGGAGCAGCTCCTCCTTTTTTACCGTATCGATCTTATTAATCACCAGTATGACCGGCGTCTTTACCGTTTTCAGCTGTTCAAGAATATGGCGGTCTCCTGCACCGATATAGGTATTGGGTTCTACCAGCCAGAGAATCACATCCACCTCGGATATGGTCCTTTTCGCTGCATGAACCATATAATTCCCCAGCTTGTTCTTTGCCCGATGGATACCGGGAGTATCCAGAAAAACAATTTGTCCCTTTTCATCCGTATATACCGTCTGAATCCGATTTCTGGTGGTTTGAGGCTTATGTGAGGTTATGGCAATCTTCTGGCCGATCAGGCTGTTCATCAGAGTGGACTTTCCTACATTGGGCCGTCCGATTAAGGTAACAAATCCTGACTTGAATCCGCTGCTATTGCTTTCCGTCATTTTTCTTTACTCCTTCAAACGCTTCTGCTTTCCGTTTCTTTCTCCTTTTTTTCACCATGCGTACAACAAGGATAAGAAGAAGAATAAGGATTATCCATACCATAAGAATAGGAAGAGAAATAATAAGCTCAATGAAAAAGTTGGAAATTCCATTGATTACCCGATATACATTTTCCAAAAAGCCTGTCTGTATTCTTTCCAGACTACCCTTCTTAGGCTGGGGTGTATAACGCTCCACTTCCTCTATGTAAAGGTTAACCGTGCTGTAATCTACCAGATTATCATAGGTTCTCAGCTGCGATTCCATACTTTCAATCTGATAACGAACCTCTGAAAGCCGGCTTTCCAGGGCAATAATATCCTCAATGGTCTCCGCCTGCTCCAAAAGCTCCATTAACCGCTCCTGCTGGGTAATAAGCATCTTTTTGTGGCTTTCCAAATCCACATAAGTGAGGGTAACATCCTCTACGGATTCGTTTTCTCTGGTTACGTTGGCAGCTTCCCTGACCTGACCGGTAAATTCCTCCAGCTTATCCGCCGGAATTCTGGCTCTCAGGCTGGCACTCCTGTTTCCTGAATAATACTGACTGCCATAGTAGGCCTCTTTATACTCAATATAGCCCCCCAGCTCTGCTATCCGGCTTTCCAGATTACTTGTCAGCTGATCATAGTTTTCCGTCTCTACATTCATATCCACGGTACGAATCAGCTTTCTTTCCGAATCTGCAGCCTGCCCGGTGTTATAGTCGTCACTGATTTCCTCTAAATCAGCTTCCTCCACCATCACGTCCTCTGACAGCATGCTGTAGGTATTTACTCCTGCTTCTGCATTGGACACCTCTGCCTTTGTATTCCCAACAGAGGCAGCGGTGTCGCCGGATGCCCCGCCACAGGCAGTCAAAAGTGCTGCCGTAAGACACATGAGTAAGATTCCCAAACTGATTCTTCTTCCCTTGTTTTTCATCTCTTTATCCTCCCTCAGACGGATAAACCGTACTCCTTCCAAATTCATCCGGATTCAGACACTTTTACAGCAGATTTTCCACAGACCTAAACAGCCCTTCATTTTCCCGGATCTTACTCTGTGTTCCCACTACACAAAGGCAGTCCTCACTTAAAAAGGCTTCTACATAAGCCGCCAGCTTCTGAATCTTTTCACCGGTTACCCCAAGCAGCTGATCCCTTTCTCTCTGAAAGTCCTCTTCTGTCTGACCGGTCATGTAGGCACTTAGGGAACGCAGTCCCTTTGCCTGCGGAGTCAAAGGCATATCCAGCTCACTGATTGCTCCTATAATATACTGGGTCATGGTTCTTTCCTCTCCGGTAAAGCTTCTTAAGTAGTCTGCTGCTTCCTGATATACCTTCAATGTTTTTTCCAGATTAGGATCACGATAGGAAACGAAATAGCTGTCTCCGCTTTTGGAAAAGCCGGACATACAGCCGTAAGCGCCTCCCTTTACCCGAATCTGATTCCATAAATAATCATAACCCAAAATGACTTTTAAGACTCTCAGTTCTCCGGTATAAGGCAGTCCCTGCCTTCTATAGTTTCCTGCTTTAGCCACATACTGAACCTGGCCGGCGGTCACAAGGCCCTCCTGCTTCTTTACCGGTGTCAGACGAAGCTCCTCTTTCTTTTTCGGCCCCTCAGGCAGTATACGGATAAACTCTTCAGCCGCACCAGAAAATTCAGTATAGCCTTCTTCACTCCCGGTGTAGTCATACATCAGATTATCCCTGGTAAATAAACTGCTGCACAGCTCTCTAAGCGTTTTTTTCAGTTCATCCTTCTTCGCCTCAAAATTTTTCTCCAGATCACATACCAGACGGTAAAGCGGAAGTCCGCTTATTTCCTCCTGAATGGCACCGGATGCACTGAAATAGGAGGTGGCTCTGGAAACTGCCACACGATGGCCTGCCTGTACCATATCGGCCTGCATTCTGGACTTCTGTTCTGCCAGAATTTCATAGAGACGTTTTTCATCGGTAAATACCGATTCCATAATCATTTCCTTCACTAAAGCAAAGGCCTTTGCCAGATTGTTTTCCAGTGCCTTCACCTTCCATTCAAAGGTAAGGCGGTATTCCTCCTGATTTACAGAGTTTAAATATACATTAATCAAAGGACTGATTCCACCGGTCTCAATATGAATCTGATTATATAATTCCCCATAGGTATGGGAAGCGGTATCGATATAGCCCAGCATCTGCTTTAAAATCCCCAGATAAGCCAG
>JBJELS010000019.1:0-4316 GCA_051879275.1 Lachnospiraceae bacterium | reverse complement strand
GGCAATCTGGAAAATGTGGGCTATGCAAGAGAGGATAGCTACGGAAGCTACAATATTCTGAGTATGGAGGAAAAACAGACCATAGCGGCCCTGGGAGCAGGCACCATTTCCAAAAGGGTTTATCCCGATGGAAGGATTGAACGCTGTGATGCGGTCAAGGATGTGGAGCTGTATATGCAGCGAATTGATGAGATGATTGAGAGAAAAAAACAGCTTTTTCAAGGAAGATAAGCTGTGGCAGATAAGGAGGAAAACATGGCGCTTAGTAAAAAGCCGGTTACCGGCATGAAAGACATCCTGCCGGCAGAGATGCAGATTCGTGATTATGTAATCAGTGTAATCAAAGAAACCTATGCACAGTTTGGCTTTACCGGTATTGAAACCCCCTGTGTGGAGAATATTGTCAATTTGAGCAATAAGCAGGGTGGAGAAAATGAAAAACTGATTTTTAAAATTCTGAAACGGGGAGAAAAGCTGAATCTGCAGGAGGCTGAAACGGAGGCTGATCTGGTGGACGGCGGACTTCGCTATGACTTGACCGTTCCCCTGGTTCGTTTCTATTCCCATAACGCTGCAAACCTTCCTTCTCCCTTTAAGGCACTGCAGATTGGCCCGGTATGGCGGGCAGACAGACCGCAGCGAGGAAGATACCGCCAGTTCTATCAGTGTGATATTGATATATTGGGGGAGCCTTCCAATCTGGCAGAGATTGAGCTGATCCTGGCCACCACCACCACACTGGGAAAGCTGGGCTTTAAAGGGTTTGAAATCCGAATCAATGAAAGAAGAATCCTGAAAGCCATGGCTGCCTACAGTGGTTTTGCCGAGGACAGCTATGATCTGGTATTCATTACGCTGGATAAAATGGATAAGATCGGCCTGGAAGGGGTGGAGAAGGAATTAAAGGAAGCCGGATTTAAGGCTGAGGCAGTAGAAAAGTACCTTTCTCTTTTTAAGGGGATGGAGGCTGCCGAGGATGGCTTTGCCTGGCTGCTGGAAGAAATTAAAGCCTGCCTGGAGGAAGGAATCGGTGAAAATCTTCGGGAAATCATCACCAGTGTAGAGACAGTAAAGCAGGCGGACTTTAAGATGGTATTTGATCCTACACTGGTACGGGGAATGTCCTATTATACGGGAACGATTTTTGAAATTGCCATCCCTCAGTTTGGCGGAAGCTGCGGCGGCGGCGGAAGGTATGATAAGATGGTGGGCAATTTTACCGGAAAAGACACTCCGGCCTGTGGATTTTCCATCGGCTTTGAGCGTATTGTACTGCTTCTGTTGGAGAGTGGCTTTCAGATTCCCGGAGCCGGGAGGAAGATAGCTTATCTGGTGGAAAAGGGAATGCCCCCGGAAAGGCTTTGCCAGGTTATGCTTGAGGCACAGCAGGCCAGAGAAAAGGGAGAGCAGGTGCTGGTTGCCCGTATGAACAAGAATAAGAAGTTCCAGAAGGAGCAGCTTGCCAAAGAAGGATATGAGGAATTTAAGGAATTTTACTGTAATCCCCTATAAGAAGGAGAGGGCTGCCGCCAAAGGCAGTCAGGTCGCCAAAGGCGGCGGAAAATAAAACCGATTAATGGAGGAAATTATGGCTGAATCAATGAAGGGCTTAAAACGAACCCATCGCTGTACGGAGGTTTCTTCAGCTAATGTGGGAGAAACGGTTACCGTGATGGGATGGGTACAGAAGCAAAGAAATAAGGGTGGAATTATTTTTGTGGATTTACGGGATCGTTCCGGGCTTTTGCAGATTATCTTTGAAGAAGGGGATATTCAGACAGAAGGAATGAGCAAGGCTGAGAAGCTGAGAAGTGAGTTTGTTATTGCGGTAGTGGGACGGGTGGAAAAGCGTTCCGGTGCAGTTAATGAGAATCTGGCAACGGGAGATATAGAAATCCGTGCCACTGAGCTTAGAATCCTTTCCGAGGCGGAAACGCCTCCCTTCCCCATTGAAGCAGACTCTAAAACGAAGGAAGAGCTCCGGCTGAAATACCGTTATCTGGATTTGCGCAGACCGGATTTGCAGAGTAAGCTGATTTTAAGAAGCAGGATAGCGGCAAAGATTCGCTCCTTTTTGACTGAAGAGGGCTTTTTGGAGATTGAAACACCGATTCTGCAGAAGTCTACTCCGGAGGGTGCAAGGGATTATCTGGTGCCCAGCCGCGTGCATCCGGGAAGCTTCTATGCCCTGCCCCAATCGCCCCAGCTGTTTAAGCAGCTGCTGATGTGCGCGGGCTATGACCGGTATTTCCAGATTGCAAAATGCTTCCGTGATGAGGATTTAAGAGCTGACCGTCAGCCGGAGTTTACCCAGGTGGATATGGAGCTGTCCTTTGTGGATGTGGATGATGTCATTGAAGTGAATGAACGGCTGATTCAATATGTGTGTAAAGAAGCTATCGGCCTTAACATAAGCCTGCCCATCCCCAGAATGAGCTGGCAGGAGGCTATGGATCGTTTCGGCTCGGATAAGCCGGATACCCGTTTCGGTATGGAGCTTACGGATGTTTCGGAGACGGTAAGAGGCTGCGGATTCGGAGTATTTACGTCTGCTTTGGAAAATGGCGGTTCCGTGCGGGGAATTAATGCAAAAGGGCAGGCAGAGATGCCCAGGAAGAAAATCGATGCCTTAGTAGAATTTGCTAAAGGCTACGGAGCTAAAGGATTGGCTTATCTGGCCATTCTTCCGGACGGGAGCTTTAAATCTTCCTTTGCCAAATTTATGACTGAGGAGGAGCTGAAGGCTCTGACGGCTGCTTTGGATGGAGAGCCGGGAGATTTATTGCTGTTTGCCGCAGATAAGAACAAAATCGTATACAATGTTCTGGGGGCCCTTCGTCTGGAGGTTGCTGCCCAGATGGGAATTATTGATGAAAATAAATTCAATTTCCTTTGGATTACCGATTTTCCTTTATTGGAATGGGATGAAGAGGAGAATCGCTTTACGGCGATGCATCATCCCTTTACCATGCCTTTGGATGAGGATTTGCCGCTTTTGGATACGGAGCCGGGTAAGGTTCGTGCTAAGGCCTATGACATTGTTTTAAACGGAACAGAGCTGGGAGGCGGAAGTGTCCGTATTTTCCAGAGTGAGGTGCAGGAAAAGATGTTTGAGGTATTGGGCTTTTCCAGAGAAGAGGCCTATAACCGATTCGGTTTTTTACTCAATGCCTTCAAATATGGTGTACCGCCTCATGCAGGTCTGGCCTATGGTCTGGATCGTCTGGTCATGCTGTTGGTGAAAGCCGACAGTATACGTGAGGTAATTGCCTTCCCCAAGGTAAAGGATGCTTCCTGTTTGATGACCAATGCACCTGATGTGGTGGATGAAAAACAGCTGGAGGAGCTGTCTGTCTGTATTTGCAAAAAAGAGGAATAATTTGGGAAAGAAGCTGGATTTCAGCTTCTTTTTTCCTTTTGTTGCCATTAAATGTTGTTTTGTTGCAGTTGACAATTATGGGTATAATTGATATGATTATTGAGGATGATTACCAGTTTTTTTGGATAGTTTTTGTATAAATTGCCAAAAATATAATACGACCGGAGGGGAGCTGCCAAATGAGATAGGTTAATCTAATGACATGGAGATTGATTTATAACGTTTGGTTTTTTTGCATGACCAATCCGGGAGAAAAGGGGATAAACAGATGGAAAAATTTCAGGGGAAAAGTGTACTGTCCGGCGTAGCGATTGGTAAGCTTTATCTTTTTAAAAAGCAGGAGTACACCTTGGTTAAGGAATCCGTTTCCGATACGGAAGCCGAGAAAGTAAGGTTTCGTCAGGCCTGTGAGAAGGCCAGAAAACAGTTAAGTGTATTATATGATAAGGCGCTTGCGGATGTAGGTGAAGAGCAGGCGATGATTTTTGATGTGCATAAGATGATGCTGGAGGATTTGGATTATCTGGAAGCAGTAGAAGGAATGATTGACAGCGATAAGGTAAATGCAGAGTATGCTGTTAATGAGACGGGTGAAAGCTTTGCCGCCACCTTTGCCAATATGGATGATGATTATTTTAAGGCAAGAAGTGCGGATGTTCTGGATATTTCCAGAAGAGTGATTCGGGTTCTGACAGGAGTTAAGGAAGGGGGGATCGTTTCTGACGAACCGGTAATTGTGGTTGCGGATGATCTGACTCCCAGCGAGACTGTGCAGATGGACAAGTCCAAAATACTTGCCTTTGTCACTCGTTTCGGTTCTCAGAATTCCCATACGGCAATTCTGGCAAGGAGCATGAATTTACCATCCTTAATTAATACGAATATTGAGCTTCTGGATAAATATGATGGTCTGACGGCCATAGTGGACAGCTTTAAT
>JBJELS010000018.1:0-4322 GCA_051879275.1 Lachnospiraceae bacterium | reverse complement strand
TCGCGCGCTGCGCCTTCACGAGGATCGCGCGAATCGACGGCGCGTTCGCGGAATAACGCGTCGCTTGCGTCACTTCGGGGGTGCGGATCGCCTCCGTCACGTCTTCCCCGTCAAGGTAGGTGCGCCCTTCCCGCGCTTCGATTCTTGGGAGGCCTTTCACCAGATAAGGAGAAAAGAGAAAATGACAAAAGTAATCATGCACGGCTGCAATGGGAAAATGGGGCAGGTAATTGCCGGATTGATTCAGGAAGAGGAAGATGTTCAGCTGGTGGCCGGTATCGATATTTCAGACCACATTGCCAATCCCTTTCCCGTATTCAGCCATATTCAGGATTGTGATATTCAGGCAGATGTAATTATTGATTTTGCTTCAGCTAAGGCAGCAGACGCCCTGCTGGATTATTGTATAGCTAAAAAAATACCCTGTGTCCTTTGCACCACAGGCTTGTCTAAAGAGCAGCAAAAGAGGGTGGAAGAGGCAGCCGGACAGGTAGCTATACTGAAATCGGCCAATATGTCTTTAGGAGTAAATATGCTGTTAAAGCTACTGAAGGAAGCCACGGCAGTTCTGGCTCCTGCAGGCTTTGATATTGAGGTGGTGGAAAAGCACCATAGACTGAAGGTGGATGCACCCAGCGGAACTGCACTTGCTCTGGCCGATTCCATCAATGAGGAATTAAATAAGGAATATGAATATGTTTATGATAGAAGCACAAGAAGAGAACAGCGTCACCCGAAGGAAATCGGTATTTCTGCCGTAAGAGGGGGAACCATCGTTGGGGATCATGACGTAATCTTTGCCGGAACGGATGAAGTGATTACCTTTTCCCATACAGCCTATTCCAGGGCTGTTTTTGCAAAGGGTGCCATCCAGGCTGCCAGATTTTTAAAGGGGAAGGCCGCCGGTCTGTATCAGATGGGTGATGTGATTGAAGCTGCAGGGAAATTTAACTAATGGGTAAAATGCTGCGGCGGCAGGATTAAGGGGAAGGCCGCCGGCAGATTTTATACAGACTTACACAGCATAAGAAAAAACGGCAAAAAACAGTAGAGAAGGAGAATAAAAATGAATAATATGGAGTTGATTTATTTAAAAAGCTTATCCAAGCAATTTCCGACCATTGCATCGGCAGCCACGGAAATTATTAATTTACAGGCAATCTTAAACCTTCCGAAAGGAACGGAGCATTTTTTGACGGATATTCATGGAGAATATGAGCAGTTTAATCATGTCTTAAAAAACGGCTCAGGCTCGGTTAGAAGAAAGATAGATGAGGAATTTGGCAATACCATGAGTATGCGGGATAAAAAGAGCCTTGCTACTCTGATTTATTATCCGGCGGAAAAGCTGGAAATCGTTATGGAGGAAGAGGAGAATCTGGAGGATTGGTATAAGATTACGCTTCACCGTCTGGTACAGATGACCAAGCGTGTGGCATCCAAATACACCAGATCCAAGGTTCGTAAGGCATTGCCTTCCGATTTTGCATACATCATTGAGGAAATGATTACGGAAAAGGAGGAGGTACAGAATAAGGAGGCCTATTATAACGAAATCATCAATACCATTATCAAAATCGGGAGAGCACCTGACTTCATCAAGTCACTGAGCTTTCTGATTCAGAGGCTGGTAATCGATCATTTACATATCGTAGGGGATATCTATGACAGAGGAAAGGGCCCGCATGTTATTCTGGATACCTTAAGTAAATACCATTCCGTTGATATTCAGTGGGGAAACCATGATGTGGTATGGATGGGAGCGGCAGCGGGGCATCTTGCCTGCATTGCCAATGTGGTTCGTATAGCAGCCCGTTATGCCAGTCTGGATACCATTGAGGATGGATATGGAATCAATCTGATTCCCCTGGCCACCTTTGCACTGGAAACCTACCAGAATACCAATTGTGATATTTTCACCATTAAATATAATACGGACTATAATACTAAGGATTTACAGCTGGATATGAAGATGCATAAGGCCATTTCCATTCTGCAGTTTAAATTGGAAGGACAGGTAATCCAGCGTAATCCCGAATTTGGAATGAAGGACAGACTGCTTCTGGATAAAATCGATCCGGTGAAGAAGACGGTTGTGGTGGAGGGAAAAGAGTATGCCATGAAGGATGTGGATTTCCCTACAGTAGACTTTAAGGATCCCTATCGTCTGACTCCGGAAGAGGAACAGGTAATGGAGCGTCTTCGTCAGGCCTTTTTACACAGTGAAAAGCTGCAAAGACACGTTCGCTTTTTATTCTCCAAGGGTGGACTGTACAAAATTTACAATTCCAACCTGCTGTACCACGGCTGTGTACCCCTGGATGAAAAAGGAAACTTCCAGAAGGTAAAGATTGATGGTAAAGCCTATTCGGGAAAAGAGCTTTATGATGTTTTGGAAAATTACGCCAGAAAGGGCTATTATTCCCAGGATGTGCATGAGAAAAAGAAGGGACAGGATATACTCTGGTATATTTGGGAAGGCCCCAAATCTCCCGTTTTCGGCAAGGATAAAATGACTACCTTTGAACGCTATTTTATTGCGGAGAAGGAAACCCATAAGGAAAATAAAAACAGTTATTATCATCTGTATGATCAGGAGGAGATTCTGAACAAAATTCTTGAGGAATTTGGTCTGCCTACTGATTCATCCCATATCGTTAACGGTCACGTACCCGTAGAGCAGAAGAAGGGGGAAACACCCATCAAATGCGGAGGAAAGCTGTTGATCATCGATGGAGGCTTCTCTAAGGCATATCAGGGTAAGACCGGAATTGCCGGCTATACGCTGGTTTATAATTCACACGGAATGTATCTGGTAGCTCATGAGCCCTTTGAGTCCACGGAAGCGGCTATCCGAAACGAAAGTGATATTTTCTCAGATTCGATTCTGGTGGAGACTGCAGCCAGGAGAATCAACGTGGCAGACACAGATAAGGGTGAGGAAATCCGGGCCAGCATTGAACAGCTGGAGGCCCTGCTGAATGCTTATCAGGACGGAACCCTTGTGGAAAAAGGAGTATAAGGCTTACAGAAAAAGAGCTGCTGAATAGTTCAGCAGCTCCTGCTGATTTAGAGGCTTATCGGGTGACATCATCGGTCATGTTCTTTACTCCCTGGCCAACGTTTCTGACAGCATTCCCGGCATCCTCCACAACATCACCTACCATATTGCCGGCATCATCAACCACATTACCGTTGTTATCGAGATTGTTTTCCGTATTATTGCCGTTGATGTTATTGTTTTCGCTTACTCCATTTTCAAGGATATTACCGTTTTCATCCAAAAAGTTTCCGTTTTCATGGTCAGTAGTCATGTTGCCGGTGTTTTCACCTACGGCAGGCTCATTAACCGTATTGTTACCGGGAGGGATTACGTCCTCCTCGGTATTGACCATATCCTCCCTGGCGGGTGTGTTTTTGGTAGTGCAGCCGCAGCCTACCAGAAGTCCCATCATGGCTACAAGGGCAAAAACTGCTGCTAAATTAGATAAATTTCTCATGATATTCTCCTTTTCCTATTTGAACTTTTTCTCGTGTTCTATAGTTAGTATGGAGAAAAAAATCAATCTTATACTTTGGATTAAAAAAATTTTAAAACAAGAAAGAAAGGCTGAAAAAATGAAATTTCGCCCCTGTATTGATATACATAACGGAAAAGTAAAACAGATTGTGGGAGGAAGTCTGAAGGATGAGGGAGACCGGGCCCGGGAGAATTTTGTTTCCCGGCAGGATGCCCCATTTTATGCACGGCTTTACAGACAGTATGGGTTGGAGGGGGGACATATCATTTTGCTTAATCCCTGGGACAGCCCCTATTATGAAGTAACCAAAAGGCAGGCAATGCTTGCCCTTAAGGCTTATCCCGGAGGATTACAGGTGGGAGGAGGAATCACCTGTGAAAATGCGTCTGACTTTTTGAGGGCGGGTGCCTCCAAAGTGATTGTTACCTCCTATGTTTTCAAGAATGGAGAAATCGATTACGGACGGCTTAAAGCTCTGTCAGAGACGGTAGGAAGAGAACGGCTGGTATTGGATTTAAGCTGCCGAAGAAAAGGAGGACAGTATTACATTGTCACGGATCGATGGCAGAAATTTACCCATGTGGTTTTGAATAAAAACAGCCTGGAACTGTTTTCGGAATATGCAGATGAATTTTTGATCCATGCGGTAGACGTAGAGGGAAAGGCAAGGGGAATTGAACAGGAAGTGGTAAAGCTTTTGGGTGAATGGGGAAAGCTGCCCATGACCTATGCCGGAGGAATACACCGGTATGAAGACCTGGAGCTTTTGGAAAGCCTGGGAAGGAATCGGGTTGATTTTAC
>JBJELS010000017.1:0-4330 GCA_051879275.1 Lachnospiraceae bacterium | reverse complement strand
CACTCTGGTTCTGGCCTTTGTTTTTCTGCATGAAACCTTTACGGCCAAATCCTTTATCGGCTGTATCCTGATTACGGCAGGAACTCTGATCATGGTGCTGTAGAAGTATTAAGGAGGTTAGGAAATGAAATATGATGTGATTGTGATTGGTGCAGGACCGGGAGGGATTTTTTCGGTATACCAGCTGGTTAAAAAAAGACCGGATTTACGGGTGGCGATATTTGAAGCAGGAAATCCTTTGGAAAAGCGGAAGTGTCCCATTGACGGGGAAAAAATCAAGTCCTGCATCAGCTGTAAAACCTGCGACATTATGAACGGCTTTGGCGGTGCCGGTGCTTTCTCTGATGGGAAATATAATATTACCAATGATTTCGGAGGTACTCTTCATCAGTATATAGGACGGAAAAAAGCCCTGGAGCTGATGCATTATGTAGATGAGATTAACCTAAGCCACGGTGGAGAGGGAACGACCATGTATTCCACTGCGGGTACAGCACTGAAAAAGGTCTGTCTGCAGAATAAGCTGACGCTTCTGGATGCATCTGTACGCCATTTGGGTACGGATATTAACTATGTGGTGTTGGAGAAATTATATGAGGAACTGAAGAATAAGGCAGATTTTTTCTTTAACTCCTGTGTTGAACGGGTGGAGAAGCTGGAAGAGGGCTACCGGGTAGTTTATAACGGAGACACGGCTGACTGCACAGCTTGTATTATCTCCGTGGGAAGAAGCGGAAGCAAATGGATGGAAAAGGTTTGTGGTGAGCTGGGCATAAGAACGAAGTCCAACCGGGTGGATATTGGAGTAAGAGTGGAGCTTCCCTCTTTGATTTTTTCCCATATCACAGATGAACTCTATGAGAGTAAAATCGTCTACTGTACAGAAAAGTTTGAAGATAATGTCCGTACCTTCTGCATGAATCCACGGGGAATCGTGGTGAATGAAAATACCAATGGGATTATTACGGTAAATGGCCACAGCTTTGAGGATGAAGAGAAGAAGACGGAGAATACCAATTTTGCCCTTTTGGTGGCCAAGCATTTTTCCCAGCCGTTTAAAGACAGTAACGGCTACGGAGAAAGCATTGCCCGTCTTTCCAATATGCTGGGGGGAGGTGTGATTGTCCAGCGGTTCGGTGATTTGGTAAGAGGCAGACGAAGTAACCAGAAGAGAATTGCGGAAAATACGGTACATCCCACATTGGCAGCCACACCGGGAGATCTGAGCCTGGTACTGCCCAAACGGATTTTGGACGGTATCATAGAAATGGTGTATGCTCTGGATAAAATTGCGCCGGGAACAGCCAATGATGACACCCTTCTTTACGGAGTGGAAGTAAAATTCTACAATATGGAGGTGGAGCTGGATGAGAATCTGGAAACCATTCATAAGGGACTTTATGTTATTGGGGATGGAAGCGGAGTTACCCACTCCTTATCCCACGCCTCTGCCAGCGGTGTATTTGTGGCAGACAGAATATGCGGCAGGCTCTGATTTGTTCTGACAGGGAGGAATGGAGAATAGAATGAACCCTAAGGTAAGTATTATTGTACCGATTTACAATGCAGAGGAAAAGCTAAGGCGATGTATTGAGAGTATTCTTAAGCAGGATTTTACTGATTTTGAACTACTCCTTATGGATGACGGCAGTACAGATGAGTCGGGAAAAATCTGTGATGAGTATGCAGCCCATGACAGCAGAATCTATGTTCTTCATAAAGAAAACAGTGGAGTTTCGGATACCCGAAATCAGGCTATTCGTCTCGCCAGAGGAAAATATCTTCAATTTGCGGACAGTGATGACTGGCTGACGCCGGATGCTACAGGCCTGTTGGTGGGAACGATGGAAAAGCAGGGCTGCGATTTGGTTATCTCCGATTTTTATCGGGTAGTGGGAGAGCGTCTGGCCCATAAGGGAGATATTCAGGAGGACGGACTTTTAACCAGGGAAGAATTTGCTTCCTATATGATGGAGAATCCGGCAGATTATTACTACGGAGTGCTGTGGAATAAATTATATAAAAAAAGCATCATTGAGGCGAATCAGCTGTTTATGGACAAGGAGGTTCGCTGGTGTGAAGATTTTTTATTTAATATGGAATATATCCGTCATGTAAAAAGCGTATATGCACTTCAGGTTCCCATTTATTATTATGTCAAGACCAAAGGCTCCCTGGTGAATCAGGGGGCAAGCATTTCCCGAACCATTCAGATGAAGCGAAGGGTTTTTAAGTGCTATAATGAGTTTTTCCGGGATGTGTTTAATCAGGAGGATTATGAAAAGAACCGACTTCAGGTGTATCAGTTTCTTATAGATGCGGCAGGGGACGGTATCGTTCCTCCTTCCATTTTGCCCGGCTCCATGAAGCTGGGAGATGAAAGGGTTTCCATCAGTCTGGGGGCCACGGAGGGAGCAGGCTTTTTGTTTGAAGCCTACCGGGAACGGAAGCTGATGGAGCGTTATCTGGAAACGGTGGCCTTAAAGCAGGATATGTCCCTGGAAGAGGTTAAGGTATTGTTTTATTTAAGTGGACTTGAAGAAAACGGAAGTCTGGAGGAAATGGCAGACATAACGGTAACAAAAAAAAGTAAGCTCCGTCTGGCTATTCAGAAGCTGATTAACCGGGATATGATCCGGATTCAGGATAAGAGATTGGCAGAAGGCAGTATGAGGGAAATACAAAGCGGTGATGGAAAGAAAGTCGGAGGAAAGAAAAATACATCGGGGCCTGTAGCCATGGAGATTCTTCCCGGTGCAGAAGGGGTTCTGACGGATATTTTATGGGCGAAACGGCAGTTCCATCAGATATGCTACG
Organism: Lachnospiraceae bacterium; assembly: GCA_051879275.1. GTDB lineage: Bacteria > Bacillota > Clostridia > Lachnospirales > Lachnospiraceae > SFDP01. Next base: position 1,513 of record JBJELS010000017.1, on the reverse strand, counting down.
AAGGACTGTCCGGAGAAGAAATTGAACAATATGAGGTTCTTTTGGAAAGAGTCAAGACGAACGTACAAAGGGTGCTGAAATAGAAAGGCGTAAAACCAATGGAAATTTTAGGATATATCATACTGGCGGGCTTTGTAACAGCTGCTGCCGCGGTTTTTTTCATAAAGAAAAAAAAGCCCTCTGAGGACAGACTGAAAAAGCAGCAGCTGGCCTATGAAGAATTATTGAAAAAGTATAACGTACCCGAGAAGCATTATAAAATTGTTATCGGACAGTCCAGAGTCTATTCTGTCTATAATTGTCCGGCAGTAATCTGGAAAGAAGGGGATAAGGTTAAAACGCTGGTTCTGCGTCTGAAGCCTGTGCTTGCCCAGGAGGATGTAGAAGATTTTCTCTTTTTATCCTCACAGCCGCAGGTGGATTTCAGGCGATTTGACGGAAGTGATTTTCCGGACTGGGCCATACAAAGTGACTATGTTAAGGAGCTGTTTTTACCCTGTGCAAATGTAAGCAAAACTGTAGGAGGAATCGATTATAAGAAGCAGATGTACTGGCTGGGAACGCTTTGTGTATATGCCAATTCTCTTTCTGGGCTGTTGACTATGCTGGAAAGACCTCTTTCCGATTATGATAATCGGGTGGAGAATAAAGCGTTAATGCTGAAGGATGGGTCTTTGCCGGACAGTATGAAGGAGGAGCTGAAAAAGGAACTGGAGCCTTCTCTTCGTGGTGAAGTTAGAGAAAGTGCTTCAAACCTGCAGAGCTTACAGGGAATGGAAAGGGCCATTCAGACGATCAGAGATGCGGAACATCGGGCAGGTGAGAAGGAAGCGGAAGACCGGATTAACCGGCTTTATGCAAAGCTGTTGTCCGAAAAGCGATATGAGGATTTGGAGAAGGCCACTCTGGATGAGAACTATCGGAAGGCGCTGTTTCAGGAATTTAAAGAGGAATGAGGAGAATGTGAAGAACCCGGTGATGATGCACCGGGTTCTTTTGGCTGTGGGGGAAAAAAGGAAACCCACAGCCTCTACAGAGGATATATCGAATCAAAACAGGCCTGACAAAGGTTAAGCTGGCCTGTCATAAGAGATAAATCGCTTAATTTCATATAATGAAGGGAATCTGCCCCTATTCGGCTGCAAAGCTCATCCCGGGAGAGAGAGGAGGCAATCAGCTGCTGATTGGTGGGAATATCGGTGCCGTAATAGCAGGGGTGTAAAAAGGGCGGCGAGCAGATTCGTACATGGACGGCCTTCGCCCCGGCCTGCTTTAAGAGGCGGATAAGGCTGGCAATGGTGGTGCCTCTTACAATGGAATCATCAATCAGCACAAGGGACTTTCCTTCAACTACGCTGGGCAGTACACTGAGCTTCATGCGTACCGCGGCTTCTCTTTCGGACTGTTCCGGTTTAATAAAGGTTCTTCCCACATAGCTGTTTTTTTGGAAGGCCAGGGCAAAGGGGATGCCGGATTCCCGGGAGAAGCCGGTGGCAGCAGCCAGGCCGGAGTC
>JBJELS010000016.1:0-4333 GCA_051879275.1 Lachnospiraceae bacterium | reverse complement strand
TAGGTAGAAGGATGTGGCATCTGCGGAACGGATGCACACGAATTTAAGCGTGACCCCTTTGGACTGATTCCCGTAGCCCTAGGGCATGAGGGTACCGGTGAAATCGTTAAAATGGGTAAAAATGTAAAGAAGGACAGCGCCGGTAAAGATTTGAAGGTGGGTGACAAGGTGGTTACCTGTATGATTTTTTCCGATGACCCTGAAATCACCATGTATGATTTGAATAAGCAGAATGTGGGAGCGGCAGATGTGTACGGTCTTCTTCCTGATGATGATATTCATTTAAACGGAGGGTTTTCGGACTACATATTGATCCGCAAGGGTTCTACCATATTTAATGTCAGTGATCTGGATTTGGATTCCCGTATTTTGATTGAGCCCTCAGCGGTACTGATTCATGCAGTGGAGAGGGCAAAAACCACAGGGATTTTACGGTTCAACAGCAGAGTAGTAGTACAGGGCTGCGGCCCTATCGGTCTGATCTGTATTGCGGTCCTTAGAACCATGGGTATTGAGAATATAACTGCCGTAGACGGAAATGATGCCAGACTGGATTTTGCAAAGAGACTGGGAGCAAATAAGACGGTAAGCTTTAAGGATCACAACGGAATTGAAGCACTTACCGGGGCGGTAAAGGACTCCTTCGGCGGACATCTGGCGGACTTCGGTTTCCAATGCACCGGTAATCCTGCAGCACATGCCAATATTTATAAGTTCATCCGCAACGGAGGAGGCTTATGTGAGTTAGGCTTCTTTGTTAACGGTGGAGAGGCCAGCATCAATCCACATTTTGATTTATGTGCAAAGGAAATCACATTGGTGGGAAGCTGGGTATATACCTTAAGGGATTATGCTACTACCTTTGATTTCCTAAAGAGAGCAAAGGGAATCGGGCTTCCCATGGCAGAGTTAATTACCCACAAATATTCTCTGAATCAGATTAATGATGCCTTAAGAAAAAATCTGGAGATGACGGGGCTTAAAATTGCCATTGTAAACGAGTAAGGAGCGGAGTATGGATCATGGAACAATGGGCGGCGGACAGGAAGCAGTAGGTCTGCTGGAGGTATTCGGTCTTGTCTGTGCCTTTCTGGCAGCAGATGCAGGCTGTAAGGCAGGAAATGTTACTTTAGAGGTTTTTGATAAGAATAAGCCGGCCAATGCAGATGCCCTGCCTGTCCCTCTGCTGGTCACGGTAAAATTCAGAGGAAGCGTTGCCGATGTAGAGGAGGCCATGAGGGCAGCCGGGGAAGTAGCTAAAGCGCATACCGGAATCGTTTCTTATCATATTATTCCAAGACCTACAGAAGATACAGAGAAAATGCTGAAAATCAGCGCATTAGATAAAAATTAACCCTATAACAGTGTAAACAGTTTATTGAAGGAGGATTTTAAACATGGCACAGGAAGCATTAGGAATGGTTGAAACCAGAGGACTCACTGCAGCAATTGAGGCAGCAGACGCAATGACCAAGGCGGCAGAGGTTGTTTTAGTGGGAACAGAAAAGATTGGCTCCGGTCTTGTAACCGTAATGGTACGGGGAGATGTTGGGGCAGTTAAGGCAGCAGTGGAAGCAGGAACCAGTGCAGCAAGCAGGCTGGGTGAACTGGTTGCTACTCATGTCATTCCCAGACCCCACAATGATGTGGAGAAGATTCTTCCTAAGATTTAAGAGAAAGGAAGTGAGGGAGAACCGGCATGGGCAAGGCATATGGATTTATGGAAATCACAGGTGTTGTGGCGGCCATGGATGCGCTGGACATCATGTGTAAGGCGGCGGATGTAACCCTGGCCACCTGGGAAAGGAAGCTGGGTGGAAGGCTGGTTACCCTGGTAGTGGAGGGAGAAGTAGAGGCAGTCAGACAGTCCATTGAGGCTGCAGCGGAAAGGGCAATTAAAAAGCCTGCAGCAATCGGCATCCTTCCCAACCCCCATCCGGAGATTGTCCGGATGGTACAGTTATCAGCCAGCCGCTTTAAAGGAAAGGAGGAGCCTTCTTCTGAAAGCAAGCTGCTGGGAGAGGATCCCCCGGATTTTGTACCGAAAGATAAATAAGATTTTCAGGAATTAACAACAGTGTGTTTGGATACACCGATTTAAAAATGGAGGAAAAGAATATGGCATTAGAAGCATTGGGAATGGTTGAAACCAGAGGTTTAGTAGCAGCAATCGAAGCGGCAGATGCAATGTGCAAGGCAGCAAATGTTACCCTGGTGGGGACAGAGAAAATCGGTTCTGGTCTTGTAACCGTAATGGTACGGGGAGATGTGGGAGCAGTAAAATCTTCCGTAGAAGCAGGAGCAAACAGTGCCTCATCCCTGGGTGAGCTGGTTGCTACCCATGTTATTCCCAGACCTCATAACGATGTAGAAATGATTTTGCCTAAGGTAAAATAGAAAAACGATCCGGGGCAGCGTGTCTGCCGAAGGAGGTAGAAGGTGAATAGGGATCAGAATGTAGAGGCGATTACCAGAATGGTTCTGGAAGCTCTGGAAGCCACTAGAGAAGAAAAGCCTGTGGTAAAGGTTCCCGTAGGGGTTTCTGCCAGACACATCCACTTGACTCAGCAGGATGTGGAAAAGCTGTTTGGAGAAGGCTATCAGCTGACGAAAAAAAGTGAGCTTATGGGAGGCCAGTTTGCTTCCAATGAACAGTGTACCATCGTGGGGCTGAAGCTTAGAGCTTTTGAAAATGTTCGTATTCTGGGACCTGTCAGAAGCAGGTCTCAGGTAGAAATTTCTGCTACCGATGCCCGTACGCTGGGGATAAAAGCACCTATCAGACAGTCCGGAGACACAGCCGGAAGTGCCCCTGTTGCTTTGGTGGGGCCTAAAGGTGCAATTTATTTAGAAGAGGGCTGCATCGTGGCGGCCAGACATATCCATATGCCACCCTCAGATGCCGATGCCGCAGGATTGAAGGACGGGGACATGGTTTCCGTGCGCATGGGAAATGAAAGAGGGGCAGTATTGGAACAGGTGAAGATTCGTGTAGATGAGTCCTTCACTTTGGAAATGCATATTGACACGGATGAGGCTAATGCCTGCCAGGTAAAACAGGGAGATTTGGCCATAATTCTTTAGAGGATAATTGGAACGGTATAAGCCGGAAGCAGGAAAAAGAGCGTGTCAGCGCTTGGGAATGGAGAAACTATGATTGTCGGAAAAGTTGTGGGAAGTCTGTTTTCCACCAGAAAAAGTGAAAAATTGGTGGGTAATAAATTCATGATTGTTGAACCGGTAGAGGAAATGTATTTCAAAGGCAATCGGCTGGTTGCTATTGATATTATCGGGGCAGGAATCGGAGAATATGTGCTGGTAGCCGAGGGGAGTGCGGCAAGAATCGGCTGCGACATGAATGATGCCCCCATAGATGCGGCTATCGTAGGTATTGTGGATGAAGGCCAGGATTGGAACAAGTAGTATGCAGATTAATGAGTTAAAAGCTATTGCGAAAGAATATGGTGTGGTGGGAGCCGGCGGTGCCGGTTTCCCGGCCTATGCCAAAATGACCGATCAGGCGGATACGGTTATTTTAAACTGTGTAGAGTGTGAGCCGCTTCTAAAGCTTCATCGGCAGCTTCTGGCCACCCATACAGAGGAAATCCTTCAGATGTTGGAGGAGGTCAGGAGAGCTTTTGGGGCGAAGGAAGCCGTGATTGGAATTAAAAGTGAATATACCGCCACTATTCAGGCATTGGAGGAGGTTTTGGGAGAATATCCGAATATCAGGATATGTTCCTTAAAAGCCTCTTATCCCATGGGAGATGAAGTGGTTTTAATTTATGAGGCCACCGGACGGGTTATCAAGCCGGGTGGGCTCCCCATAGATGAGCAGGTAGTCGTGTACAATGTGGAAACCATGTATAATCTGTACAGGGCTGTCCATCACAAGCAGCCCGTTACGGAAAAGCTGGTTTCTGTTGTAGGTGAGGTGGAGCACCCGTCAACTCTCCTTGTTTCTCTGGGAACTACGGTGAAACAGGCTGTCTTAGCGGCGGGAAGGATAACCACGGCGAATCCCGTATATCTGATGGGAGGCCCTATGATGGGAAAGCTGGGAAGAGAAAATACCCTGATTACCAAGACGACAAATGCCATCATCGTATTGCCCGGAGAGCATGATCTGGCAAGAAGAATGGAAAAGAATCTGGATATAGAAAGAAGAAGAGCATCTTCTGTCTGCTGCCAGTGCAGGGCCTGTACGGATCTTTGTTCCAGACATATGCTGGGGCATCCCATTGAACCGCATCTGGTGATGAGAGCAGTGGGTAAATATGATTTATCTGACTTGAAGATTTATACGAATACAGCCTATTGCAGCGGCTGTGGT
>JBJELS010000015.1:0-4360 GCA_051879275.1 Lachnospiraceae bacterium | reverse complement strand
GTTTATTTTAATTATTGTTTTATTCAGTGGTTTTTTCGTACTGGAAGGATTTGATTACGGTGTAGGTACTCTGCTTCCTTTCGTTGCCAAAAATGATACTGAGCGCCGGGTAGTTTTAAATACCATCGGCCCTCACTGGGATGCCAATGAGGTATGGCTTTTAACGGCAGGCGGTGCTATCTTCGCTGCCTTCCCCAACTGGTATGCCACTCTGTTCAGCGGATTTTATCTGGCTCTTTTCTTTATCCTGCTGGCTTTGATTATTCGTGGTGTTGCCATTGATTTCCGCAGTAAGAACGATAATCCTACCTGGCGTAAAACCTGGGATATTCTGTTTTTTATCGGCTCCTTTCTGCCGGCAGTGCTTTTTGGCGTGGCCGTAAGTAACTTTATGACCGGTGTTCCCATTGATGCAAATATGGAATATGCAGGTAACTTTTTCACCCTGCTTACTCCCTTTACTCTCCTTGGTGGTGTAACCTTCCTTTTGGTGCTTACCTTCCACGGAATGCTGTTTTTAGGAATGAAAAACGGTGTAGCTGCCATTGAGGAAAGAATTAAGAGCATCAGTCCCAAGCTGGGAATCGTAATGCTGGTGGTAACCGTCCTTTGGGTAGTATATGCTGCTTTTACCACCAATCTTCTGATCAATGGCATTCTTCCCATTATTACGGTTGCTCTGGCTGCTGTTCTGTTAATTGCCGCAGTAGTGCTTCAGGTAAAAGAACAGACAGGCAAGGCGTTTATCTGCAGTTCTTTAGCCATTGTAATGGTTACCATTACTGCTTTTGCCTCCATGTTCCCTAATGTGATGATTTCTACCACATCAGCGGACTACAGCCTGACCATTTACAATGCCAGCTCCAGTCCTTATACCTTAAAGATTATGACCATTGTCGCTTTAACTGCAGTTCCTGTAGTATTGGCTTATCTGGCATGGAGCTATTGGGTATTCCGCAAAAGGGTAACCGAAAAAGATTTACATTATTAATTTGCTATTGGGGGGACTGCGATAAAAATGTCGCAGTCCCTTTTACTTACTGTGGGAGAGGAGTGTTTTTTTGTTCAGTAAAGCTTTGTGGCGGGCTCAAAATAAAGAGGCCCTGTTGATTCAAGCCATCACCCTGTTGATGTCCCTGGGGCATGGTACTGCCACTGCCCTTCAGGCCTGGTCAACTGCCTGTATTGTAAACGGAATATTTTTTGAAAAAAGAGGTCTGAAGGAGGTTACCGTTTTTTTTCTTCTTTTGCTTATCTCTATTTTACTTCGGGGCGGATTTCTGTGGGGTGAAGAGCATATGGCCCTGAAAGCTTCCTCCTTAGTGAAAGGCAGCCTTTTGGAGCAGCTCCTCACTCAGGCAGAACGGCTGGGGCCGGCGGTAATGCTGCATCAGGATAGAGGAACCTTCTTTACTCTTCTTACACAGGGACTTTCCACTCTGGATGCCTATTTCTGCCGTTATCTGCCCCAGTTATTTAAAAGTGCTGTGATTCCTCTGCTCTATCTGATTATCGTCTTTCCTCTGGATGCTGTGTCAGGACTGATTTTTGTAGTCACTACTCCTCTCATCCCTCTGTTTATGATTCTAATCGGAAAATGGAGTCACCAGATGAAAAATTCCTCTTGGGAGGCTCTATCCCGTATGGGAGGATATCTGCAGGATGTTTTAACAGGTTTAGGTACCTTAAGAAACTGGAATCGGGAAATCAGACAGGAGGAAAAAATCCGAAATGTAAGCAGAGATTTTCGCCTGAAAACCATGAAAACTCTCCGTATTGCTTTTCTTTCTGCTTTTGCTTTGGAAATCCTCACTACCATCAGTATTGCCCTGATTGCTGTAGGTTTAGGTGTCCGTCTGGCAGAAGGCAGTATCCCCTTTCTTCCGGCTTTATTTTTAATCCTGCTGGCACCGGAATACTATCAGCCTCTGCGCATGCTGGGCCAGCAATACCACAATAGCCAGAATGCCATTCTGGCAGCTGACGAGCTTTTCTCTTTTTTACACAAGCCCGCTCCTGCACTTTCCCAACCCGTGGCCATTGATGAGTCCTTACCCCCACCCCAAATCATTTTGGACAAAATCAGTTTTTCCTACGGCAGCAGCCAGAATGCATTAAGTGAAATTTCTGCCACCCTCGAGCCGGGTAAGGTTTATGCACTGGTGGGGCCCAGCGGTGCCGGTAAAACCACATTACTGCGGATTCTCATGGGTGCCCTCATTCCCTCTTCGGGCTGCCTGATGGTAGACGGCCTTCCCTTCAAGGGCTGGGAGGGATTATCCTTCATTTCGGCACAGCCCTATTTCTTTCAGGGAACTGTTCTGGAGAATATTACTCTGGGAAGATCTGTTTCCCGGGATACCGTTTATGAAATCTGCCGCAGTATTGGTGCCGATAGCTTTATTTTACAGCTCCCCCAGGGATACGATACCCTTCTCGGACAACAGGGAACGTCTCTCTCCGGAGGCCAGGGGCAGCTGATTGCCATTGCCAGAGCTATGGCCTCTCCCTCCCGAGTCCTGCTTTTGGATGAGGCAACTGCCAGCCTGGATACTGCCTCGGAGAAAACTGTACAAAAAGCATTGGAAAAACTGTTTACCCATAAAACCGTACTGATCAGTGCCCATCGTCTGCACACTCTTCAGTCGGTTCATCAAATACTGGTACTAAAGGAAGGAAAGCTGGTACAAAGAGGAAGCTTCCAAGCCCTTTCCGGGGATGAAGACGGTCTCTTTTTCCAACTCTTACAGAAAGGTCTGGTGGAATGAAAAAAGAAGTAAATAAACAACAAAACAGTCTGCTGTTCCTACTGAGCCTATTGCGGCCTTATGTTCCTTCCGTGCTGGGAACAGTCCTTATCGGTTCTCTTACTATTTTGGCCAATACCGGACTGCTTGCGGTATCTGCCATCCTTATCTGTATGGCTGCCTTGATGCCCCCTGTGATGGATTTGATGCCCATGTCGGCAGCTGTACGCTTATGCGGCATCTCCCGGGGAATCTTTCGTTACTGGGAGCGATTATCCAGCCATTCCATTACCTTCCGGCTTTTAGAGGATCTCAGAGTGTGGTATTACCATCAGCTTCTTCCTCTCACTCCCGGCAGAACCATGAATAGAACGGCAAAGCTTTTAAAATCCGTTACTGAGGATCTGGAAACCCTGCAGTTTTTTTATCTCAGAGTGGTAGCTGCTCCTTTAGTTGCCCTCTTTACCCTGCTGTCCATTTCCCTCGTTCTGGCCTTTTTTCTTCCCGGTGCAATTCCTATTCTTTGGCTGGCGGGACTGATTAACGGAATTTTTTTCCCTCTTCTTTTCCGAAAAATAAGTGAGTCAGAGGCACCGGAAGCGTTAAGATTTGAATTAATCTTTCGCCATCGGCTACAGGACTTTGTCATGGGACTGGAGCCTTTATGGGTGTATGACAGATGCTCCGGTGCAAAAAAAGAAGCCTTATCTGCTTATCTGGCGGGAAATCATCTCCGGCAGGGTGGAGAAGCCCGCCGAAGCAAAATGAATGCCCTTTCCGGAATCTGCTCAGGGCTTGCTCTCGCGTCCACCCTTTGGATAGGAGCTTTGGCCGTTGAACAGGAAGCCTTAAAGGGAATCTATCTTCTGGCTGCCGCACTTATGGTTTATGGGGCTTTGGAAGCTGTACAGGCCTTGCCTCTTGCCGTTTCCTACTACTATGACAGTCTTGCAGCCATGGACAATATCCTGGAAATAACCGGAGGCGAGCCTACCGGCTTAGCCAGGGAAGGAAGCCTAAATGCACAAGGGCTTCCCAAAGGTGACAAGCCCTTAAGCATTACCTTTAAGCAGATCTCCTTCACCTATCCCGAAGGAACTGCTCCGGTTTTAAATCAGGTTTCCTTCAGCCTTCCTGCCGGCAGCAGCACTGCCGTAATCGGTCATATTGGAAGTGGAAAAAGCAGTCTTGTCTCTCTATTGATGGGTTACTTTCAACCGAATCAAGGTGAGATTTTACTGGGGGATATTCCCTTAAAAGACTGGGGCAAAGAAGCTCTGTGCAGGCAAATTTCTCTGGTTGATCAGAATCCTTATCTGTTTACTGCCACCTTGCGGGAAAATCTGGAGCTGGCTGCCGGTTGCCAACCAGAGGAAAAGCTCTGGGAAGCCCTTCAATGGGCCGGACTTTCAGATATCGCATCAGCCCTGCCTCAACAATTAGATACCCTCCTCTCACCTGATGGACAAAACTTTTCCTCCGGTGAGCGCCAGCGGCTGGCTCTGGCCAGAATGTATTTGGAAAATAAGCCTGTGGTAATTCTGGATGAAGCATTAAAAAATCTGGACAATGAAACTGCCCAGATTCTTCTTACCAGAATAATAGATTTTTGT
>JBJELS010000014.1:0-4363 GCA_051879275.1 Lachnospiraceae bacterium | reverse complement strand
ATGAATAATGATCATACAGATATTTTTACTAATAGACCGGTTTTTATGAATCCCAATAATCATTTGCTTGAAATTGAAGAGCATATGTATATTTTGGACGATATCCAAAAGCCGAATGTTTTTCGGAATATGTTTCCTTATTCTGAGGTGCCGAAGATTCCCTTCAATGACCGTATTGTTCCCCATAATATGCCTGAGGAGATTTGGATTACAGATACCACTTTCAGGGATGGGCAACAGTCCAGGGCGCCCTATACCACAGAGCAGATTGTGACGATTTTTGACTATTTACATAAGCTGGGCGGGCCTAACGGAATGATTCGGGCAAGTGAGTTTTTTTTATACAGTAAGAAGGACAGGGATGCGGTTTATCAGTGTATGGAGCGGGGATACCAGTTCCCGGAGGTTACCAGCTGGATTCGTGCCAGTAAGGAGGATTTTAAGCTGGTGAAGGAAATCGGTATGAAAGAGACGGGTATTTTGGTAAGCTGCTCCGATTATCATATTTTTATGAAGCTGAAAATGACCAGAAGACAGGCTATGGATCATTACATCAGTGTTATCCGGGACTGTCTGGATGAGGGAATCAGTCCCAGATGCCATCTGGAGGATATTACCAGAGCAGATATCTACGGCTATGTTATTCCCTTCTGCCTGGAGCTGATGAAGCTGATGGAGGAATATAAAATTCCCATTAAGATTAGAGCCTGTGACACTATGGGCTACGGCGTGAACTATCCGGGAGCGGTAATTCCCAGAAGTGTTCCCGGAATCATTTATGCCCTGCATAAGCATGCAGGCGTTCCCCATGAATTGATTGAATGGCATGGACATAACGATTTTTATAAAGCCGTTGTTAATTCTACTACGGCCTGGCTTTACGGCTGCTCGGGCGTAAATACCTCTCTCTTTGGCATAGGGGAAAGAACGGGGAACACGCCGCTTGAAGCCATGGTATTTGAATATGCACAGCTTAAGGGACATTTAAATGGTATGGATACCACGGTGATTACGGAGCTGGCAGAGTATTACGAGAAGGAAATCGGTTATAAGATTCCTTCCAGAACGCCTTTTGTGGGAAAGAATTTTAATGTAACCAGAGCTGGTATTCATGCCGACGGACTGTTGAAGAACGAGGAGATTTATAATATTTTTGATACGGAAAAGTATTTGAACAGACCGGTGCTTTGTGCCGTAAGCAATACCTCCGGTCTGGCAGGAATTGCCCATTGGATTAATACTTATTATCGCTTAAAAGATGAGAAGTGTGTGGATAAAAGCTCTAGGCTGGTAAAACGGGTAAAAGAATGGGTGGATCAGGAGTACGCAGATGGACGCGTCACCGTACTGACGGATGAGGAGCTGATTTCCTGCATTCAGAAGAACTGCAGTGAGCTGGGAATGACTTTAGGGGAATAGAGAAAATGGGAAATTATGATGTAAAACAGGAGGTAACGGATAAATTTTCGTTACGGGGAAGAGTTTTCCATAAAATACGAGAGGATATTTTAAATGGAAAATATAAGGATAATGAGGAACTGAAGGAGGTAGCCATAGGAGAAGAGCTGGGAGTAAGCAGAACACCTGTCCGCGAAGCCTTTCGCCAGCTGGAGCTGGAGGGCTTGATTCACATCATCCCCAACAAGGGAGCCTATGTTACCGGGATCACGGTGAAGGATGTAAAGGATATCTATATGATTCGCTCTCTTTTGGAGGGACTGTGTGCAAAATGGGCTACCATGAACATTACGGAGGCACAGCTGGAGGAGCTGGAGGAAAACGTTTATCTTTCTGAATTTCATGCTTCTAAGGGGCATACCCAGCAGATTACAGAGCTGGACAATCGATTTCATGAAATCCTATATGAAGCCTCCGGCAGTAAAATGCTGGAGAGACAGCTGAGGGATTTTCACGGTTATGTCTTGAGAGTGAGAAAAAAGACTCTTTCAAAATACAAAAGAAGCAGCCAGTCCAACAGGGAGCATAAGCTGATTCTTGAGGCAATCAAGGAAAAGGATGGAGATAAAGCCGAGCGGGTAGCCAATGAGCATATTCTTAATGCTTATGAAAATATGGTAAAAAACGGACTTTATGAAGCCTATGAGACAGAAAATGAGTAAGGATTATATTGCCAAAAATCCAGTTTCACGATAAAGTATAGTTAAGAGAAAAAGAATGGAGGCTTCTATGGATAAAATTAAGATGACTACCCCCCTGGTTGAGATGGACGGAGATGAAATGACCAGAATACTCTGGGCCATGATTAAGGATGAATTACTTCTCCCCTTTATCGATTTAAAGACTGAATATTACGATTTAGGTCTTGAGTATCGGAATGAGACCAATGATCAGGTTACGGTGGATTCTGCCAAAGCAACCCTGAAATATAAAGTGGCAGTAAAATGTGCAACCATTACTCCCAATGCGGCGAGAATGACCGAATATAAGTTAAAGGAAATGTGGAAGAGCCCTAACGGAACCATAAGAGCCCTTCTGGATGGAACCGTGTTCAGAACTCCCATCGTGGTAAAGGGAATCGAGCCCTGTGTCAGAAACTGGGAAAAACCCATTACGCTGGCAAGACATGCCTATGGTGATGTTTATAAGAATACAGAGATAAAGGTGCCCGGAGAGGGTGTGGCAGAGCTGGTATTTACTGCAGCTGACGGAACCGTGACCCGGGAAGTGATTCACCGGTTTAAGGGGGCGGGAATCATCCAGGGTATGCATAATACGGAAGAATCCATCCAAAGCTTTGCCAGAGCCTGCTTCAGCTATGCTGTGGATACGAAGCAGGACTTATGGTTTGCCACTAAGGACACCATTTCAAAGAAGTATGACCATACCTTTAAGGATATTTTTCAGGAAATCTATGAGCAGGAATATAAGAGTAGCTTTGAAAAGCTGGGACTGGAATATTTTTATACTCTGATTGATGATGCCGTAGCCCGTGTCATGAAGGCTAAGGGAGGTTTTATCTGGGCCTGTAAGAATTATGACGGTGACGTAATGAGTGATATGGTATCCTCAGCCTTTGGTTCTCTGGCCATGATGACTTCGGTACTGGTTTCTCCGGCGGGAGTTTATGAATATGAAGCGGCTCATGGAACCGTACAGCGCCATTATTATAAGCATTTGAAAGGGGAGGAAACCTCCACTAACTCCGTGGCAACGATTTTTGCCTGGACCGGTGCCTTGAGAAAAAGAGGTGAGCTGGATGGCAACCCTGCGTTAGAGGATTTTGCAGATAAGCTGGAAAGGGCCACACTCAGCACCATTGAACAGGGGAAGATGACTAAGGATTTAGCCTTAATCACCTCCTTAAAGGATGTTCAGGTATTGAACAGCGAAGACTTTATTAAGGCAATTCGGGCAGAACTGGAAAAGAACTTATAGATTTACCATTCATGGAGTGATAACGAATGAAAAAGCTTAAGGGATTTAAGAAAGCACTTTATGTGTTAATCGTGTGTGCGGCAATAGGGCTGATTGCTACTTTACAGTCCTATGTTTCCGCAAATGATCCTGCAAATGAGAAGACCGTTACTGACGCTGTAGAATTTGGTTTGGTGTTAGAGGATACAAGCATCGATGTAATTAAGATAGATGGATCAGTGGAGATTGCTGCGGATACGGGCAGTGATGATTTGTTGGTGATCAATCGACCGGTAACTATCCAGGGGGGAAGGCTTTCGCTCAGAAAGGCAGGGATAATTCTGGGAGCAGATGTAACCTTCAAGGATATGGAAATCGGTTTTTTGACTTCCACCAGAAATGCCATCATTGCCAATGGTCATGTTCTTACGTTGGAAAATGTTAAAAAGAATTCATCCGCTCCTTTTAGCATTTACCTTTTCTGTGGAGGAATATCGGATTACAACGGTTCTGATGCAGATAAAATTCCTGAGGCTAATGCTGCCGGACAGATTATTATCCGGGGAGAAAATACATTGGGAGATATTTTTGCCGGCAGTCTCTCTGACGGCAGTGATGAAGAAAAGGCCAAAAATAATGAATTTAAAGGGACGTCAACCATTACCATAGATGCACAGGCTTCGGGAACCATAGGAAGCATCTATGCTCATGGAGCCAGGGAAGACCGAAGTGGAGGTGCGGGGGATGTATTTCTTCCTAATCCTGAAAAGTATATTGTCAGTGGGGCTGTGACAATTAATTTAAATAACGGTCTTGTAAAAACGGTTTATGGAGCAACCGGAGGTACTGATAATGCAAAAGTAGTTTATACCGATGATGGGAGGGGCTATCAGACTTCCCTGCTTTTAAATGAGGTGGGAAGTCTTGATTTAAGCTGCGGAAGCGGAAATAAGGCAGATGTCCTCTTGAACAGCAAAAGCAGCTTCAG
>JBJELS010000013.1:0-4380 GCA_051879275.1 Lachnospiraceae bacterium | reverse complement strand
ATAGCTAAAGGACTGGAGAAATGCCCAGAAGGTGGGGAGAGGTGCTTTCGCTGCTATGAGCTTCGACTGGAAAAAACGGCAGCAAAGGCAAAGCAGGGGGGCTATGATTTCTTTACCACTACACTGACCATCAGCCCTCTTAAAAATGCGGAGAAGATTAATACCATAGGAAAGTGCCTGGAGGGAAAATATGAGGTAGCCTTTTTGCCCTCAGACTTTAAAAAGAAGGATGGCTATAAGAACAGTATTCAACTTTCAAAAAAATACGATCTGTATCGACAGGACTTCTGCGGATGCATTTATTCCAAAGTGGAAAGCCTTTCCAAGAAGGAGAAATTATGATAAAGTAAAATCGGTATGTAAAGTGAGAAAAAGAGGGTAAATCAGGCCCGATAATGGAGGAGAAAATGAAAAAGATTTTGGACTTGATTTCGGAGGAAATGCAGACAGCTTTTGCGGCGGCAGGTTATGATGCCAAGCTGGGAAAGGTTACGGTTTCCAATCGTCCGGATTTATGTGAATATCAGTGCAACGGAGCTATGGCAGGAGCAAAGCAGTATAAAAAGGCCCCCCTTGTCATTGCCACCCAGGTGGCAGACAATTTAAAGGAAAGCAAAGTGTTTTCCTCTGTGGAGGCAGTGGCTCCCGGATTCTTAAACTGCAGAGTTAATCCCACCTTTTTAAAAGACTATCTTCAGGGAATGCGAGGCAGTGAGAAGTATGGCCTGGAGGAAGCAAAGAGTCCGCAGACCATCATTATTGACTATGGCGGACCCAACGTGGCTAAGCCCCTGCATGTAGGCCACCTTCGCTCAGCAATTATCGGGGAAAGCGTGAAGCGAATCTGCCGTTACATGGGGCATAAGGTCATCGGAGACATTCATCTGGGAGACTGGGGACTTCAGATGGGACTGATTATTACGGAATTACAGGAAAGACAGCCGGAGCTGGTTTATTTTGATGAAGGCTATACAGGACAGTATCCCGATGAACCCCCTTTCACCATCAGCGAGCTGGAGGAGATTTATCCTACCGCCAGCGGGAAATCCAAAACAGATGCTGTATATAAGGAAAAGGCTATGGAGGCTACCTTTAAGCTACAAAGCGGCGTACCGGGTTACCGGGCACTATGGAAACACATCCTGGCTGTATCTGTGGCAGATTTAAAGAAAAACTATGACAACCTGAAGGTGGATTTCGATTTGTGGAAGGGAGAATCCGATGTGCAGAACCGGATTCCGGTGATGGTGGATTACCTGAAAAAGGGAGGCTATGCCCATTTAAGTGAAGGGGCACTGGTGGTAGATGTTAAGGAGGAAACGGATACGAAGGAGATTCCTCCCTGCATGATTTTAAAATCCGATGGAGCTTCCCTTTACAATACTACGGATCTGGCAACAATTATGGAGCGTATGGAAGAATTTCAGCCGGACAGAATGATTTATGTGGTAGATAAACGGCAGGATTTATATTTTGAGCAGATATTCCGCTGTGCAAGAAAGACGAAGCTGGTTAAGGAAGACACAGGCCTGTTCTTTCTCGGCTTTGGGACAATGAACGGCAAGGATGGAAAACCCTTTAAGACCAGAGAGGGCGGCGTAATGCGTCTGGAAAGTCTGCTTACGGAAATCCGTGAGAAGATGTATACGAAAATTACTGAGAACAGAGCAATTTCAGAAGAGGAAGCAAGGGAAACTGCGGATAAGGTGGCTCTGGCGGCAGTAAAATACGGTGATCTGTCCAACCAGGCATCTAAGGATTATATTTTCGATATTGAACGTTTTACCTCTTCAGAAGGAGATACCGGCCCCTATATCCTGTATACTGTAGCCAGAATCAAATCGATTTTACGAAAATATCAGCAGCAGGGCGGAGACCTGGCTCAGGTACAGCTTAGACAAGCCACCGGGGATAGCGAAAAGAGTCTGGTTATGGAAATGGTAAAATTCAATACTATGCTGGAAGCAGCCTTTGAGGAAATTGCTCCACATAAGATTTGCGCCTATATTTATGATCTTTCCAATGCCTTCAATAAGTTTTACCATGAAAACAGGATTCTGGATGAGCCGGATGAAGAAAAAAGGACAGGCTGGATAGCACTTCTTGTTCTTTGTCGGGATGTCCTTACTTCCTGCATTGACTTATTGGGATTTGAATCTCCGGAAAAGATGTAAGGCAACAATTCAAAAGGAAAGGAAGAAGGATGGGAATATTAGCAAACCTGGAACCCAAGCCGGTATTTCGCTTTTTTGAAGAAATCTGTGCCATCCCCCATGGCTCCGGCAATACGAAAGCAATCAGTGATTATCTGGTGAAATTTGCAAAAGAAAGAGAGCTGGATTATCGCCAGGATAGTCAGGGAAACGTGATTATTTTTAAGGAAGGCTCTCCCGGCTATGAAGAAAAGGAGCCCATTATGCTCCAGGGACATATGGATATGGTGGCGGTGAAAAGACCGGAAAGTACCCATGATCTGTCCAAAGAGGGACTGAGACTAATGATAGAGGGAGACAATATTCTGGCTGAGGATACCAGTCTGGGAGGAGATGATGGCATTGCCGTTGCCTATGAGCTGGCATTACTGGATGCGAAGGATATCAAGCACCCTCCCTTGGAGTGTATTTTTACCGTGGATGAGGAAATCGGTCTTCTGGGAGCAGCAGCCATTGATTTGTCTGATTGCAAGGCCCGCCGTATGCTTAATCTGGATTCGGAAGAGGAAGGAATCTTTTTAACCGGCTGTGCCGGCGGAATGCGGGTAGACTGCAGTCTACCTCTGAAACGGGAAGAGGTTCAGGGAATCTCCTGTAAAATACACATTGGAGGTCTTTTGGGAGGCCATTCCGGCATGGAAATTCATAAGGGAAGAGGAAATGCCAATGTACTGGCGGGAAGATTTCTTATCTTTGCGGAGGATAAGGTGACCTACAGACTTCTGGCCGTTAAGGGCGGGCTGGCAGACAATGCCATTCCCCGGGAGGCAGAAATCAATCTGGTGGTGGCAGATCCCTTTGCGCTGGAATTGGCCATAAAAGAGTTTGATTCTATCCTTAAACAGGAATATGCGACGAAGGATCCGGGAATTTTCTGCCGGTTTAAAGAATTTGAACCGGGAAGCTTTAATACCCTTACGTTGGAGGAAAGTAAAAAGGCAGCGACTCTGATAGCCTGCCTTCCTGCAGGAGTACAGGCCTACAGCGCCGATGTGGAGGGACTGGTGGAAACCTCATTAAATCTGGGGTTGATGGACAGCAGTGAGGAAGTGCTTTCTCTGGGCTTTTCCTTAAGAAGCTCCTTTGAAAGCGCTAAGGAAGGTCTGTGCAGGCAGCTTTTTGCACTGACGCAAGGGTTGGGAGGAAACTGCAGGATGAGCGGAAACTATCCCGGCTGGGCCTACCGTAAGGATTCCCCCCTTCGGGATAAGCTTATAGAGGTCTATGAGAAAATGTACGGAAAACAGCCTCAAATTCAGGCTGTTCATGCGGGCTTGGAGTGTGGTTTTTTTCTGGAGAAAATTCCTGAACTGGACTGCATTTCCCTGGGACCGGATATGAAAAATATTCATACCACAGAAGAGACTATGAGTATTTCTTCCGCCGGCAGAACCTGGGAATTTTTGTGCCGAATTTTAGAGGAGATATAATACAATGGGAGAAAAGCGTACGAATAAGGAAATCATGCTGCTGATTCTATTCACTGCAGGAGTCTGTCTGGGAGTCATTCATTTTTCCACACTCTTAACCCTGCTTCAGAGTCTGATTGGTATGGTAAAGCCCTTTCTGGCGGGCTGTGCTATAGCCTTTGTGGTTAATCTGCCTTTAAATTTTTTGGAGAAGAAAGTATTAAACCGGCTTCCCCAAAGGCTTAAAAGGCTGGAACGTCCTCTGGGAATCTGCCTTTCTTTTCTGATTATATTGGCTATTGTGAATCTGGTGGTGCTTGCGGTGATTCCACAGCTGGGAAGAACCATTGCACAGCTGGGACAAAAGATACCGGTTTTTCTGGAGAATACACTGAACCGGGCAGAGGTGCTGGCAGCGGATTATCCGGAGCTTGTGGCCTGGCTGGAGACATTGGAATATAGGAATCTGAATTGGGACAGTATTCTCCAGACGGCAGTCAATTTTTTGAAAAGCGGTGTGGGAAGTCTGGTCAATTCCACCGTTACAGTGGCAGGTAGCCTTGTAGGTGGTGTGGTAAACAGTCTGATTGCCATGATTTTTTCTATTTATGTGCTGAGTCAGAAGGAGAAGCTGGGAGAACAGCTGAAGCGGATTATCCATGCTTATGGCAGGGAGAAAACTGAAAAAAGGATACTCTATGTGTCCCGCCTGCTATACATTAATTTTTCTAAGTTTATTCCCGGACAGTGTACGGAAG
>JBJELS010000012.1:0-4394 GCA_051879275.1 Lachnospiraceae bacterium | reverse complement strand
CAACATCACTCTGCATTTCTTCCAAGGTATGGCTGCCAATCACACTGATAATCTCACCCTTAATCAGCTGTTCCTTTGCACTGATGCTGTCCTTCATCTTTTTATAGTCGCTGTCTTTGGTATTCAGGGAAAGAGCCACAGACACCAGATAATAATGGTCCTTGCCGTCAGCCCCTTTGGTCAGAGGTACGGTCATCTCATCTTCAATCGTATACACTTCAACATCTTTGATAGGAACGTCGATTACGGTAGCCTCCGTGGTTGTCCCCTTCTGGTTGTCCAGTTCCAGATTGATTGCTGCTGTTATATCATCAATCAATGCAGACGTTTTTCTAGCAGTTCCCACAACAGAAAACATCATAATGGCTGTTAACACAATGTTGACAATCAATAATGCCAGAATCAAGACGGATATCATATTTCTTTTCATTCTTATTCTCCTTTATTCCCCGCTTAAATCGTTATAAATTCTGATTTCAATTCGCCGATTCTTTGCTCTTCCTTCCGGAGTGGAATTATCGGCTATGGGCATATATTCTCCCCGGCCGGAATGTTTGATCTGCGCCGGTGACAAAGAAGTATTCTCAACCAGATAGTCAAACATGGAAAGGGCACGGGCACTGCTCAATTCATTATTATTGGCAAATCGACTTGTATTTATGGGTACATTATCCGTATGGCCTTCAATTTCTATGGTATTCTCGGCATACCGTTCCAGAATCATGGCCACCTTCTCTACCGTCGGCATCGCCTCCTGCTTTAACTGGGCACTTCCCGAGTCAAAAAGAATGGCTCCTTTAAGAGTGAGCTGAACATATTGAGAAGTGAAATCTACCTCCACCTGATTCTGCATCTGATTTTCCATCAGGGCTTCCTGTATCTTCTCCGCAAGCTGTTCCGACCGGGCAAGCATCTCTTCCTCCAAAACCCGCTGCATCTCATCCAGCCGATCCGATATCTCATCATTCTCTGCCGCCTTACCGGTACTGTTTATGTACTTATCCAGCTCATTCAGCTGACTGACACCATTGCTGATCAACACTCCGTCACCAATAGCTGTTGAGCCGGCAGAAAAAATACTGAAACTCTCCGAAAAAGCTGCCGCAATCATCTCAAACTTCTGTGCATCCACAGTAGACATGGAGAAAAGCAAAACGAAGAAACAAAGCAGCAGGTTCATCAGGTCGGCAAAGGTATTCATCCATTCCTTTGAAGGCTTTTGAACTTCTTCCTTCTGCCTTCTAGCCATCTACCTCACCTCCAGCCGCTTCCATTTCCTCCTTTTCAGCAGGAGCCAGGAAGGATTTCAGCTTCTCTTCAATTACACGGGGGTTCTCACCTGCCTGGATGGACAGAAGCCCTTCAATCATGACTTCCTTGATGACCATCTCAGCACTGTTTTTCGCATTCAGCTTACCTGCTACAGGAACTGCCACCCAGTTGGCCAGCATGGAACCATACAGAGTGGTAATCAAAGCAAGCGCCATAGAAGGACCGATACTGGAAGGATCGTTCAAATCCTTCAGCATGTTAATCAGACCGATCAGGGTACCAATCATACCCCAAGCCGGTCCCATACCTCCCAGATCAGTCCAGAAGGCAATGTTTCTCTTGTGCCGGCTTTCGATGCTTCCCATCTCCGTCTCCAGAATCCCCCGAACCAATTCAGGGTCTGTACCGTCTACGATCAGCAATACACCCTTTCGCAGGAACTCATCATCCAATTCCGTAGAGGCTTCCTCCAATGCAAGGAGTCCTTCCTTACGTGCCACATTGGATAAATCGATAATCTTACGAATCACTTCAGGAAGATCAAATTCGGACAGCTTGAAAATCAGAGTAAAGCTCTTAATTCCCCGGACAAACTCCTGCATGGTATATTGTGCCATAACCGCACAAAAGCTTCCGCCCAGAGTAATCAATACGGAGCCCAGGTCAACGAAGTTCCCCAGTGCTCCCACACCGCCACCTGAGATAATACCGAATAAAACCAGTGCAAAACAGAGTATAAGTCCCAATAATGATGCTATATCCACAGCACACACCCTCTTCTCTTTAGTTTTCTTATCGGGGTATAGCCTCCCCGACCCTTAGTTAATATTCTACTAAATATTTTCTGTCTTGTCTACTTTCTTTTTGTAAAAAAGACAAGAATAGACAAGTTATTTCCTCAGCTTCATCCCATAAACCGGACCAAAAAACAGGATTATTTTCATCCATTTATTTCGTATATTCTTGCAAAACATTGGCATGAATATACGTTTTTATCTGTTCCGGTCTGAAGATAGACCTGTTTTATCTACATAAAGAAGGAGCTGTTGCTCACATTGATGAATGCTCATCTGTTTTTCAACAGCTCCAAATTCTTTATCCTGCTATGGGATTATCTCTTCAGATTAACCAGCTCTTCCAGCATGGTATCGGATACAGTAATTACACGGCTGTTTGCCTGGAAACCTCTCTGGGTAGTAATCATCTCCGTAAACTCCTGAGACAAATCCACGTTACTCATTTCCAGAACACCGGTATTCATGTAGCCGCCGTTGGCGGTGATATCCACACCGATTCCGTCAAATTCACCGGAGTTCAGGGTGGCAGAATACAGATTGTCTCCCTGCTTTTCCAGACCGGAGGCATTGGCAAACTCTGCTACCGCAATCTGGCCCAGAAGCTTAGTCATACCATTATCGTAGGTACCGTAGATTCTTCCGCTGGTGTCAATGGATACGCCGATCATGGCACCCATCTTTCTTCCACTTCCTATTCCGTCAACATCACCGCTTGTGGCGTTTATGGTAGAAGTTCCACTGTTGTTCCACATATTACTGTTGCTGAAGTCAACCGTAATGTTCTCAAACTTACTTTCTCCCGCAGGAGTAGGCACCGTCACATTAGCAAGTCCAATCTCAATAGTATCTCCGGTGCCATTACCATCGATACCGGAAAATTTACCAGTAGTAGCATCATAATTCACGATGAAGCCCTGAATCGCCTCCTGATTGGTTTCGATGGACTTCATTTTGTCTAGGGTATCAATTCCGAGAAGTTCCCTTGCCGTCTTATTATCGGCATTTACAAAGGTTGTATTCTCAAAGACATCGGCTAGTGTGATTGTAACATTAACATTTCCACCAGCTGCAGCATAAACCATGTTCATCTGATAGTTTTCCACATCCTCTATGGAATCCAGACCATAAGCTTCCAGAAGGGCTTTACGAGCATTTCTTTCATCATCGTTATTTAAATCTTCATCAGCAATGGCAGGATCCAGAACATCAGCTGTAATATTATGTGCCTTGCCGTCTACAGTTAACTCATTAGTATTGGTCCATGTTGCCCCATTCTTCAGATTGAAGGTATTCTCCCGATTGACCATCTGCCTTCTGCCAAACTCCATATTCTGCAAGTCTATGGGCTTGTTATCTACATCATTAATCGAGCTTAGCTCGAGAGCAAACACTCCCTCATCGGTAGTGGACTTTATGTTCAGCTTCACTGTATAGGGATAACCCAGGCTGTCATAAATCTGCAGATTCATAGTCTTGCCCGATGTACTGTTTACCGAAGCATCATTTTTATCCAAAATACCTGCCACATATCCCCTAGTAGTTGCCTCCGGAGGATAGGTCATATTATCTGCACTCATAATCTGCAGCTTCTGCACATCTCCCTGCAGAATCTGATTAGGGTTGTCAGGATCTACTCCCCAGCCCATTACCGTATAACCGTTACTGGTCATACACAGGTTACCTACTGCATCCACGTAGAAGGAGCCGTCTCTGGTGAAGAAGTTCTCCTGTCCATTGTTTACTATAAAAAATGCTTCTCCGGTAATCTGAATATCGAAGGGATTGTTGGTGGTCTGGGTTGCACCCTGCTGGGTGATGTTGGTGTTGATTGCCGCCGACTTAACACCAAGACCAATCTGTCTTGCATTAATACCACCGGTATTGGCGTTAGGACCGGATGCCTTCTGTGTGGTCTGATACATTAACTCGTTAAAGGTAATGCTCATGGATTTATAAGCTACAGTGTTAACGTTAGCGATATTGTTACCGATAACGTCCATCTTTGTCTGGTGAGTCTTTAAGCCTGATACACCAGAATACATTGATCTCATCATAACGAAATGACCTCCTAAGTATCTCGCTGCAACGGTTCCGTCTGTCATTCAGGAACCTTAGCCTCCGTTAGGTCCGGCTACATAATTACAGCGCCATCAATATTTGTGAAAATGTTTCCATCGGTTTGGTTCTGATCCATTGCCGTAATCACCGTTTGACTTGGCACATTAACGATAAATGCAAGCTGATCAACCATGACCAATGATTCCTTGATTCCCTTCTCTCCCGCTTTTCTGGCTCCCTCCGTCAATCGATCCAGCTGATTGTCGG
>JBJELS010000011.1:0-4419 GCA_051879275.1 Lachnospiraceae bacterium | reverse complement strand
CTCAGCTCAATCTGGGAATAGTCGGCATCCACAAAAACATATCCCTCTTTGGGAACAAAAACCTTCCGAATCAGCCTGCCCAGTTCCATCCGCATGGGAATATTCTGCAGATTAGGCTCTGTAGAGCTGATTCGTCCCGTTGCTGTTATGGTCTGGTTGAAGGTGGTATGAATTTTTCCATCCTCCTTAATGCAGGTAGCCAAACCGTCTGCATAGGTGGACTTTAGCTTTGCCAGAGTTCTGTATTCCAGAATATCCGATACAATAGGGGCATTAGGGGCCAGCTTTTCCAATACATCTGCCGCTGTGGAATATCCGGTCTTCGTTTTCTTCCCTCCGGGCAGCTGCAGCTTCTCAAAAAGTACCTCTCCCAGCTGCTTGGGAGAATTCAGATTAAATTCACATCCGGCCTGTTGATAAATACTTTTTTCCAGCTTTTCAATTTTTACTGAAAGGGCATTGCCGTATTCCTCCAAGGCTTCACGCTCAACCCTTACTCCCTCCTGCTCCATGGAATAAAGCACATAGGAAAGAGGCATCTCCACTTTAGAAAACAGCCTGTCCATACCAGTTTCTGCCAATCTCTGCTTCAATACAGGCTCTGCCAGAAAAGCCACCAGTGAAAGATAGCCTGCATACTCTTTAAATTCCTCCGGCTGTTCACTTCTTGCCTTGACCAGAGAATTTTTCCCCAAAAGCTGACTGCGTTCCGAAAGAATCATCCCCAAATACTCCCCTGCAATATCCACTGCAGAATAGTCACTTTTTAATGGATTCAACAGGTAAGCTGCAATCTGAATGTCAAAATAGCCCTCTCCCTTCGGCTCTGCCAGATAGGGATATTGTCTTTTAATCTGAAAAGCGGACAGAGGAATCCGGGTTGAAAGCCGGTTAAGCTTCTCCAGAAGATAAGCCTCTGACAAAAGACCTTCCGGCAAAAAAACGTAAGTCTTATCGGCTGCCAGACTAAGAGACAGGGCTGCCAAACTCTTGTTTAGTCCCTCATCCTCCAAAACAGCAAAGCCGGCCCGGGGAGCAGACTGAGCCTCACCAAAAATTGCTTCTGCCTCCTCAAGCCCGGTTACAAATTGAAATCCCTCTTTATCCTTGTCTCCTGTAACTGCCTCTTCCTCAAAACGGCCCAGCATATTCTTAAACTCCAGCTGCTTACACAGAATATAAGCCTCCTTCGTATAAGGATTATGAAATACTGCATCCTCCAGTTTATAAGGAATATCCCCGTTGATTTCAATGGTAGCAAGCGTTTTGCTCAGCTCTGCCAAATCGCGGTTCTCTGATAGAGTCTGCCGTACACTGTTCTTGGTAATCTCCTCCAGATGGGCATAGATATTTTCCAAAGAGCCGTATTCCACCATCAGTCCCGTAGCTGTTTTGGGACCGATTTTGGGAACTCCGGGAATGTTGTCAGAGCTGTCTCCCATCAATGCCTTTAATTCAATAAACTGTAAAGGTGTTACCTGATACTCCTCAAGCACATCCTTCGCATAGTAGTCATCGATCTGTGTTTTCCCGCCTTTGGTTCGGGGAATGCGGATTTTAATCTGTTCATCCGCAATCTGCAGCAAATCTCTGTCCCCGGAAACCAGAGCCACCTCTACATCCAGCTCCTGTGCCCGCTTGGCAAAGGTACCTAAAATATCATCCGCCTCCAGTCCCGGCTTTTCCATAATCAGGATTCCCATTGCCCGGAGCATTTCCTTCATTACAGGTACCTGCTCCCTCAGCTCATCCGGCATGGATTTTCTGGTTCCCTTATATTCCCTGTAAAGCTCATGTCGGAAGGTGGGTGCCTTAACATCAAAGGCAACCGCCAGGTAATCCGGGGCCTCCTCATCAATAATCTTAAACATAATATTCAAAAAGCCGTATACGGCATTGGTATGAAGTCCCTGAACCGTTGTCAAGTCGGGAACTCCGTAAAAAGCCCTGTTTAAAATACTGTGTCCGTCAAGCAATACCAATTTTTTTCTCACAATAATACCACCATCATCAAAATTATTATTACTGCCATAATGGCAGCTATTTCCAAAAGATAGGAAAAAAAGGTCATCCATTTATGCTTCTGTACCTTTTTTCGGGCCGTCTCAAGCAGATTGTCCAGCTCTTTTCTCAGATCAAAGCTTTTCCCTTCTTCCAGAATAGCCGTTCCTGTCATCACCAGATACTGAATGGTCAATTCCTCCATACACTCATTACAATTTTCCACATGAAGCAGGAAATGCTTTAATTCCTTATTGTCCAGCTTCCCGGCCAAAAAGGCCGATATCATTTTCTGTGTTTCCTTACACTCCATTTTCTCTGCCTTCTACTCTAATCCAATAAGTAAAATCCTTCACCCTTCATCATACACTAAAAATGGACTGTTGTAAAACACAACAGTCCGCAAATTCATACAAAGCCTTTATTCAACTTCGGATAATGCCGCTTCATCAGCAACCACAGTCACATCAGGATGCAGCTGTAAAATGGATGCCGGAACCTTAGGCGTAACAGGGCCGAAAAATGCTTCCTTCACAATCCGGGCCTTATCGGCACCACTGACTACAACCAGAATCTTTTTTGCCTTCATAATAGTTCCGATTCCCATGGTATAAGCCTGCCCGGGAACATCATCTGCCGAAGCAAAAAAACGTTTATTCGCTTCAATGGTACTTTCAGTAAGGTTTACACAATGGGTCAGCTTTTCAAACTCATCACAGGGCTCATTAAAGCCGATATGTCCGTTGTGTCCCAGACCCAGAAGCTGTAAATCCTGTCCTCCTACGGACTGGATAATGGCTTCATACTCCATACAGGCTTTTTCACTGTCCGCCTGCGTACCATCCGGCAAATGGGTATTTTCCAAATGGATGTTTACATGCTTAAATAAATGATCATGCATGAAATAATAATAGGACTGATCATTCTCCCGGGGAAGTCCCCTGTATTCATCCAGATTAACACTTTTCACCTGGGAAAAATCCAAATCCCCTTTTTCATAGCCTTCTACCAGATTTCGGTAAGTCCCCACAGGTGTGGAGCCGGTAGCCAGCCCTAAGACGCTGTCAGGCTTTAGCAGAATCTGTGCGGCAATAATATTGGCCGCCTTTCTGCTCATATCCTCGTAATCCTTAGTTCTGATTATTCTCATGATGTCATCCCCTTAAAAGTTTTCCTTGAAAAACTGCTCCAGATCAGCTTTGGCAGCCGCTTCATCAGCGCCATCAACAGCCACCTCTACGGAGTCGCCTTTTTTTGCTCCCAGAGACATTACTCCCATGATTCTCTTAGCATCTGCGCTCTTACCCTTACAGGTGATGGTAATGTTACTCTTGTATTCAGAACATTTCTTTACCAATACTCCCGCAGGTCTTCCGTGGATACCTACCTCATCCGTTACTACATAAGTAAATTTTGTCATTTTGCCTCCATTCCGGTGTTTTCCACCTAATATATATTTTTTTTATTTCATACCGTATCAAATTTCTCTTACCCGCTTGCGAAGGGGTAAGACATAGGTGGGAGAAACCGACAGCTCATCGATTCCCATATCGATAAACTTCTCTGTTAAAGTCAGGTCTCCGGCCAGTTCACCGCAGATACCCACCCATATACCATTTTTATGACCGTTATCAATGGTCATCTGAATCATCCGAAGAACTGCAGGATGATGGGAGTCATAAAAGGTTTCCAGACATTCATTCTGACGGTCAATGGCCAGTGTATACTGAGTCAGGTCATTGGTTCCGATACTGAAAAAATCCACCTCTTTTGCCAGCTCGTCCGACATCATCACCGAAGCCGGAGTCTCAATCATAATTCCCTGCTCTACCTCTCCGTAGTCAATTCCCTCTTCTGTAAGCTCTTTCTTCACCTCTTCCACGATTTCCTTGATCCGCTGAATCTCCCACACAGAAATAATCATGGGAAACATAATGGAACAGGTACCAAAAGCAGAGGCCCGATAAATAGCACGAAGCTGGGTTTTAAATACGTCAATTCGCTCCAGACAAATTCGGATGGCCCGAAGTCCCATTGCCGGATTCTCCTCGTGATTCAAATGGAAATAATAGGTCTGCTTATCCGCACCGATATCCAGTGTACGGATAATTACCTTCTTGCCTCCCATTCCTTCCACTACCGCTTTATAGGCCTTAAACTGTTCTTCCTCAGTGGGGTAATCCTGGCTGCCAAGATACACAAATTCACTTCTGAACAGACCGATACCTCCTGCATCGCTGTCCAACACCTTAGGCAAATCCTCCGCATTACCGATATTGGCATAAATGTTGATCTTACGTCCGTCTGTGGTTACATTTTCCTTTCCCTTAAGCTCGTTCAGGCTGGCCAAATCCGCTTTCCATTTATCCAGAGACTGCTGCTTTTCCCTGAGAGTCTCTTCATCGGGATCCACAATCA
>JBJELS010000010.1:0-4460 GCA_051879275.1 Lachnospiraceae bacterium | reverse complement strand
CAGCTTTATGCTACCCAGCTTGCGGCCCAGGTAATGAAGATAAAGGAGGCAGAACGGGTCTCTATTCTGGTGATGAATCCTCAGAACGGAGAAATACTGGCACTGGTGGATGTACCCGAGTTTAATCTGAATGAACCCTATGTCCTGCCGGAAGGGATGGAAACATCAAACGAGGAAGAGAAACAGAAGCTGCTTAACGGTATGTGGAGAAACAGCTGTATCAGCGATACCTATGAGCCGGGATCTATTTTTAAGATGATTACGGCTTCAGCAGCTTTGGAAGAAAATCTGGTCACCCTGGACAGCCGTTTTCATTGTCCCGGTTACATTATGGTGGAGGACAGAAGAATCCGATGCCATAAATATGGCGGACACGGCAGTGTCAGCTTTTTGGAAGGCTTTATGCAGTCCTGCAATCCAACCTTTATTTCTTTGGGATTAAAGCTCGGTGTGGATAAATATTATCAATATTTTGAGCAATTCGGCCTGATGGGAAAAACAGGAGTAGACCTGCCCGGAGAGGCAGGAACGATTATGCATAAAAAAGAAGATGTGGGACCGGTAGAATTAGCCACTGTAGCCTTTGGACAGTCTTTTCAGATTACGCCTATTCAGATGGCCGCTACAGCGGCAGGTCTGGTCAATGGGGGAACCAGAGTAACTCCCCATGTGGCCGTAGCTACACAAACCCAGGAGGGAGAAGAAAGGAAGGAAATTTCCTTTACCCGTCAAACGGGAATTGTATCCGAAGAAACCAGTGAAACACTGAAATATCTTTTGGAACAGGTGGTGGAGAATGGGGGCGGAATCAATGCCTATGTGGAGGGCTATCGCGTAGGAGGAAAGACAGCCACAAGCCAGACACTGCCCAGAGGAAGCGGAAGGTATATTTCCTCCTTTATCGGATTTGCCCCGGCAGATGATCCGCAGATTCTGGCTCTGACCATCATATACAATCCCCAGGGAGTATATTATGGCGGTCAGGTGGCAGCTCCGGTGGTTCGTCAGCTTTTCGAGAATATTCTTCCTTATTTAGAGAGAATGTGATATAACAGAAGAGGTGAGTATTAAGACTTGCCTGATGAAAGGTTAAAGTGAGGTTAGTATGAAGGCAACATTTGTAATGCCGGTTCTGATTTCTTTTGTCATCAGTGCCGTGTTGGGACCCATTGTGATTCCCTATTTAAGGAAATTAAAAGTAGGACAGACGGAAAGGGATGACGGGCCGAAATCCCATCTGAAAAAAAGCGGAACTCCTACCATGGGAGGGATCATAATTCTGGCATCGGTGGTTTTAACCTCTTTGATTTATGTAAAGGATTATCCCGGTATTTTGCCCATTCTATTTCTGACCCTGGGTTTTGGAATGATTGGATTCATTGATGACTACATCAAAGTGGTATTAAAGCGATCCATGGGACTGAGAGCATGGCAGAAGATGGCCCTGCAGATTGTGGTAACCGGTGTTTTTGCCTATTATCTGGTAACAGAGACTCCCCAGTGTCTTTTAATGAAGCTGCCCTTTATGGAAGGAATACTTCTGGATTTGGGAGTTTTTGCTGTGCCGGCTATTTTTATCGTTGTAATCGGTACGGTAAACGGAACCAATTTTACAGATGGTCTGGATGGGCTTGCCAGCAGTGTTACGGTAATGGTAGCCACCTTCTTTTCCGTGGTGGCTGTGGGGACAAAAAGCGGTATAGAACCCATAACCTGTGCTGTGGTAGGAGCATTACTGGGATTTTTGCTGTTTAATGTTTATCCGGCCAGTGTGTTTATGGGAGATACCGGTTCTCTTGCCTTGGGCGGCTTTGTGGCAGCTACGGCTTATATGCTTCAAATGCCTGTATTTATCGTGATTGTTGGCTTTATCTATCTGGCAGAGGTACTGTCTGTGATTTTGCAGGTAGGTTATTTTAAGCTGACCGGCGGTAAGCGTATTTTTAAGATGGCCCCAATCCACCACCATTTTGAGCTTTGCGGATGGTCGGAAACGAGAGTGGTAGCGGTATTTTCCATTGTGACCGCGCTATTGTGCCTGGTTGCTTTGCTGGCAATGTAGGTGGGCGGTATTTTATATCCGGTAAACAGGTTTATCCGGCGGAAGGTGAGGAAAGATGGAGTTTAAAAATAAGAATATATTGGTAGCCGGATGCGGAATAAGCGGAATTTCGGCAGCTTTACTATTGATAAAAAAGGGAGCACGGGTAATCCTCTTTGATTCCAATGAAAATGTGGATAAGGAGAAGGTCAGGGAAAAGCTGGGCAGAGCAGAAGGAGTAAAGATAATCACGGGAGAACTGCCGGAAGGGATAATTCAGTCTCTTGAGCTGGCCGTATTGAGTCCCGGAATCCCCTGTGATTCTGATTTTGCAGAAGGATTGAAGGAAAAACATATTCCCCTTATGGGAGAAATAGAGCTGGCATATTTATGTGGAAAAGGAGAGGTTATTGCCATTACCGGTACTAATGGAAAAACCACTACTACAGCCCTTACCGGAAAAATCATGGAGGATTACCAAAAAAACACCTTTATTGTAGGAAATATTGGAAATCCATATACCCGGGAAGTGGAAAAGATGACAGCTGACACGGTAACCGTAGCAGAAATCAGCAGCTTCCAGTTAGAGACCATAGAGACCTTCCATCCCCGGGTCAGTGCAATCCTGAACGTTACCGAAGATCATCTGAACCGGCATCACACCATGGAAAATTATGCTTCTACCAAGGAACGGATTTCCATGAATCAGACATCCCGGGATATCTGTGTATTAAATGCAGAGGATTCTTATTGCTTAAGCTTTGCGGAGCGTTGTCCGGCAGGAGTGATTTTCTTCTCATCGGCAAGGGAGCTGGAGGAGGGCTATTTTCTTAAGGATGAGGCCATATGGTACAGTCATCGGCAAAAACAGGAGCGGCTCATCGGTATCCATGAATTAAAGCTTTTGGGCACTCATAATATGGAGAATATTATGGCGGCCATTGCCATGACCAGAGCCTTTGGTGTACCTCTGGAAAATATTTTGGAAAGTGTACGCAATTTTTCTGCAGTTGAACATAGGATAGAATATGTGGCCTCCATTAGAGATGTAGACTATTATAACGATTCTAAGGGAACTAATCCGGATGCGGCCATTAAGGCAGTTCAGGCGATGAACCGTCCAACGGTGCTGATTGGAGGAGGCTATGACAAGAACAGTGAATATGACAGCTGGATTGACAGCTTTTTTGGAAAGATTACCTGGCTGATTCTTCTGGGACAGACAAAGGATAAGATTGCCGCCTGTGCTGCCAAAAAGAATTTCCATAATGTGATTCTTGTGGATTCTCTGGAGGAAGCGGTAGCGGCGGCTGCAAGGAAAGCCAATCCCGGAGAGGCGGTTCTGCTGTCCCCGGCCTGTGCAAGCTGGGGAATGTTTCCCAATTATGAGGTCAGAGGCAGGCAGTTTAAAGAGTATGTAATGAAGCTAAAGGAGTCTTAAGTGAGACAAAATACACGAAATCGTAATCTGAAAAAAAAGAATGAATACTTTTTTGACTATAGTCTGCTGTTCATTGTCCTGTTTTTTCTGGGCTTTGGTATGGTCATGGTATATTCTGCCAGCTCCTATGATGCTTCCACCTCGGCTCTGATGAATTACGATCCTGCTTATTATTTGAAGAAGCAGGCGTTTTCTTCGGTTTTGGGTTTGGTAGCCATGTTTGTGGTGGCAGCTATTCCTTATCGTTTTTGGGAACGGTTTGCCGCATTATCCTATGTAGCTTCAGCGGTATTGATTCTTCTGGTTCTGACTCCGTTGGGATACGAAGCGAATGGTGCCAGAAGATGGCTGAGAGTGGGAATTTCCATTCAGCCGGCAGAGATTGCCAAGCTGGCCATGATTCTGTTTTTGGCCAGTTTAATTTGTAAAATGGGTAAAAATATCCGCACGGCTAAGGGATTTTGGACGGTAATAGCAGTTCCCGTGCCGATTTGTCTGATGGTATGGAAAATCACGGATAATATGAGCTCTGCCATTATTATTTTCGGAATTGCTTTTCTTATGCTTTTTGTGGCCAGCCCGGATTATAAACGGTTTATCGGTATAGGAGCCATAGTTTTGGTCTTTGCTGCAGGCTTCGTTATTTTTCTGACCCGAATGGACAGCCTGGAAGGGATGGGATTTCGCAGTACAAGAATTTTGGCATGGCTGAATCCGGAAAACTATTCCTCGGGAACCGGTTTTCAGACTTTGCAGTCTTTATATGCCATCGGCTCCGGTGGAATATTCGGGAAAGGTCTGGGGCAGAGTATGCAGAAGCTGGGCTTTTTGCCGGAGCAGCAAAACGATATGATTTTTTCCATTATTTGTGAGGAGCTGGGACTTTTTGGTGGAATCTGCATCATTATGATGTTTGTGTTATTAATCTGGAGACTTTTGGTTATTGCCAGTAATGCCAGTGATCTGTTCGGAGCCCTA
>JBJELS010000009.1:0-22271 GCA_051879275.1 Lachnospiraceae bacterium | reverse complement strand
ATTCTGTTCCACAGGCCTTGCGCTTAACATATCAATAATGTTTGCCAGCTTCAGCGTGTTAACATCCTTGTTTAATACATTGGCTATATCTGATGTCACCTCTGCCCTCTTGGCATCCAGGCGATTAAGTTTTGCTACAATGATTTGTTCTTCATCCGTGATCTGCTGTAAGCCTTCCAAATCTCCCTCTATAATAACGGGAGTCTTCTTCATGGATAATTTCAGTAAATTGTCATATTCTGCTGCCTCATCCTTTAGTACTGAAATTAAATTCTCCATTAAACTGGCCACTTAAATTACCTCCTGAAAATTAGTTTTCTCGAAGGGGTCAGCCCTTAAAAACTTCCTAAGTGCAGTTCATTATACTTCTCAAACAGGCGGGAAGCAAAATCCTCCACACCTACCTTATAGGAACCTGACTCCACACTGCTCTTCAATGAAGCCACTACCTCTTCTCTAACATCAGGCGTATTCTCAAGTGCCTGCTTTGCCGCCTGAATATCCTTTCCCTTACTGCTGATCTGCAGTCGATCCTGGAAGCCCGGCTTTTCCTCCTTCTGCAATTTATAAATCTGTTGTGTGCCGTACACCTGCTGGATCTGTTGATAAGCATCTATTCGCATAAATTTCCTCCTCACCTCATGAAGCTTACAATCTCTACTCTTATTATGTTTATCGGATATAAAAAAAGAAACTTTAGATAAACTTTATCTAAAAACGGACTGCAGAATTTCTGCAGTCCGTCATCCTGTTATTCTAAATTAATGTACCTTGAATTTGGATACCATTCCTGCCAGCATACTCGCCTGGCTGCTCATTTCTTCACTGGCCGCCGCACATTCCTCACTGGTTGCAGAATTAGTCTGCACCACATCATTGATACGGTCTACGCCGGCATTAATCTGTTCAAAGGCCTCGGTCTGTGCTTCCAAATCATCCGCCACCTTACTCACCTCTCTGGTGACGTTTCTGGCCGCATCCGCAACCTCCTCCAGCTGCTGTGCAGTATCCTTGGCAATAACCATACCCTTAGCCACTGCTTCAACGGAGGATTCGATCAGGACATTGGATTCCTTGGCCGCTTCTGCACTCTGTGCTGCCAAAACGGAAACCTGATCTGCTACTACGGCAAAGCCTCTTCCCGCTTCACCCGCTCTCGCCGCTTCAATGGAGGCATTCAGCGCCAGCAGGTTCGTCTGGGAAGCAATGCTGTTAATGGTATCGATAATCTTACTGATCTGTCGGGAGGTCTGGTCGATTTCATCCATGGAATCTACCATCTCCTTCATCTTCTCATTGCTGTTTTCAATGGCATCCGCCGCATTCTCCACATCCTTGCTGATACCCTTGGCATTCTTGGCGTTATCAGCCACCTGAGCAGATACGGTTTCTATGGTAGCAATCAGCTCCTGGGTAATGCTTGCCTGATCAGAAGCTCCCTGTGCCAGCTCAATAGCACTCTGGGATACCTGTTCCGCACCGCTGTCTACCTGGTCGGAGGCTCCCTGTATTCCATGGACGGTATCCGCCATATTCTCTTCAAAATTTCTAAAGGCCTGCAGAATAGCAACGAAATCTCCCAGCCACTCACTCTTGGGATTCACACGGAAGTCTCCCTCACAGAACTGATTCATATGACTGGAAATATCCTCTACATATTCACTTAAGGTAGCAATGGCCGACTCCAGATTCCTTGCCATAACCCCGATTTCATCCTCACCGGAATAATCAATATGGGTGTGCAGATTACCCATGGACAGCTGCTTGGAAACCTCCTCAACCTCCTCCAACGGCTGGGTAATGGATTTGATGATTTTATCCCCAATACGCTTTGCTGCAATAACTGCAATAACGATTAAGGCAACAATGGCAACTACAGCCACCCAGAAAACGATGGTTGCGGTTCTCTCGGAGGACTGTATCAGTTCTCCGGTAATCTCATCCAGCTGAAGAGAAAGGGCAATAACCTCATCCAAGGCAGGTGCACATTCATTTACAATTTTCTCCCTTGCTTCTTCATCCTGGCCGGCCTGAATCAGGTCCATAATCTCATAGCCAATCTGGCACCAGGTATTCAGCTTCTCTTCATATTGATTAAACAGACTTTCTTCAATCAGTCCTGTTCCCTTCAATACTTCCAGCTGTTCTCCGATGGATGCTGTCTTCTCATCCACCTTGGCAATATAAGCCGCATAATTGTTCTTATCATGGTCAATATACATTTCCCGAATATTTCTTGCAGCGATATTACTGTCAATACGACACATCTTCACTGCTGTATCTGCCTTACTTGAACCGTTGACGAACCGATTCAGGCTGTTCTCCAGCAGAGCCAGGCATGCGATGCCCACTACTCCTGAGATAACCATCATCACGATAACTATGGCATAGCCTTTATTTAATCGTGCTCCTATACCCGTTTTCTTTTTTGTGTTCTCTACTTCTTTAGCCATAATTCTATCCGCTCCTTTTTCCTTTGCATGGCACTTCTGTATGCGATTGCTAATTTTTGATTATAAACTTTTGCCTTGCATTTGTCAACGAATCTTCGGGCAATTTTCAGACTATTTCCAGTAAACTTTTTTTTGCTGCTCATCCAGGCCTTTTATGAATTTATCCTTATGCTCCAAAAAGGCTTCCAGCTGACTGAGCACATGGTAAAGCATGGCCATATTCTCAAATTCTTCATAGTTGTCCGGAAGGGGCATGGACTGCAGCTTAAGCAGCATTTCCTGAAGCCTTTCCATCTGTTCCTTTGGACAGTTGTTCTCAACAATAAAATCCTTCATATAGAGCATATAATCGGCCACCAGCTCTGCCTGAACCGGCATCTTACGCATCCGTTTCATTTCCGTATGTAAGCTGTAAAATTCCATACACTGCTCCAGGCGCATTTCAAAGTAGCTAAGATAGTAGCCGCTGTGGGAATGAAAGGTATTGCCTTCATATTCATAGGCATCCAACATGTAATCCTTAATGTCATTTTCCAAGCGTTCCAAATCCTTCCATACATCCCAGCTTTCCTCCTGCTTTCTGAGATATCCTGCCATCTCCACCAGAATCTGCTGAAGCTGTGCTTCCACCTCCTTCATATGAGAAATGATGGACATTCGATGGTTGCGGTTGTGCCGGAACATATTGGCAATATAGGCAATGGTAATTCCGATAATTACCAGAAGAAACTCATTAAGAATGAACTCCGGGCTGAAATTTCTGGTAGACAGAAAGTGGGTTCCAATAACTGCATTTACGGAAAGTGTACTCTTCCAGTCCATAGCCTCGTTAATCAATACCAGTATGGTAATATAAATGCTGTACATCAGCCATGAATGGATTGGCAGGTTAAATAAAATGGCAGCCAGTATAACAGCAATGACAAAGGTGATAATTCTAATCACAGAGAGACGAAGAGTCTCCCATTTAGTCGCCAGAATGGTCAGCAGAGTGATGATTCCGGCCGAAGCCGCATTTTCCAGCTGTAATGTGGAAGCAATCAACAGCGCTGTACTGCTTCCCAATCCGATTTTCAGGGCCAGAACCAAAGCTTTCTTTCCCTTTTTTCCCAACAGTTTATTCTTCAAAGACAGGTCCTCCTTTTGTACCCGGATTTTCTTTTGTATACTACTTTATGCCCATGATCCGCTTTTCATGACAGACGGGCTATTGGATTCTCGAATAGCCAAAGGCATTGGCAAAAGCGTCAATAGGTTCCTCCCGTTTGCACAGACTACAGCCTTCCGGATCATAGGCCTTATATTCCGGCAGATCTGCTATGGTAAAGAGAGCACGGATGGGTATACCCATCATACTGTTGGCTGCACTGAAAACTGCACTGATTCCGCTGATGGTAGCCCCATAATACCGAAGAGTCTGGGTGGCCTTGACAATGGTCTGTCCGGTAGTAGCAGAAGCCAGCAGCAAAAGGACATTCTTTCCTTTAATCATGGGAAGAAAATTCTCACGAAAAACCAGCTGCCCTGTATTCACCACCTCGGGAGTAATGATATAAATCGTCTTATGGGCATTCATGGAATAGATTCCCGCCTTGGTCAGCTCATCTGCCAGAAAGGCACCGATAATCTCACAGCCATCAATGCAGACGATGGTATCCACAATAGTGGTCACCGCAATTTGGGTACTCAATTCCCTGGCCGCCGCGGAGGCTTCACTTAATCTGGTTTTCAAGGTAGTCATATCCAGATAATAATTGACATGAGAATTGGGGGTTACAAAGTGGCCGGGAATGGCCTTCAAGGTAACGCCGGGATGCTGTTTTGAAGTAATTTTAATCATATCCTGCATAAGCTCTTCCCTCCTTAGTACACTAGCCAAACAAATTGTTCGACAATTTTCTGTTTCTATTGTAAAACAGGACACAATTTAATTCAATCTTTTTATTTTCAAAATTTTAAGACAAATCCCTTTTTTTGTCCCTTGTCTTCATCAGAATTAGGGACTAGGATAAGCTTATATAGATGATAGACAGATGAAATATGATCATTGAAAATAAAGAAGGGACAAACTGTATGAAACAAAAGATTGGCTATATACTGGTAGAAACAACGGTGAGAAAAACCATAAGAGATATTCAGGAGGATCCTGAAAGAAGTATTCGCAATCTGGTGGATATGGCTCTCACCTTCTCCGAAGGACGATTTCAGCAGCAGCTCTTTGAAACTGTGGGCTCACTGCTTTCCCGTCAGGATAGTGCTTATTACACTTTAGTCAAGGACGTAGTAAATTTTGTCCATACTGACCGCCTGGTCACCTTCGGAATGAATCTGGGCTATAATGGCTGTACCTGGGGAGCCAGAACCATCCGCTCCATTGAGGCAGCGGAAGGCTTTAATATTCCCTGGTGTCTTTCTCTGGAAATTGACCCCGACTCCTTTGCCGGACATTTGGCTGCCTATAAGGCCCTGATTTACCGGGGACAGGATCTGGGAATTTATACCTGGCAGCTGCATACGCCTTCCGTCCCCCCGCAGCTTATCAGCCTGATTGCCTCCTGTCCCGACTCTGCTTTTGTTCTGTTCTGCCCTCCCCATGCAATTACGGATGACCTTCTTACCCGGGGGAAGGCCTCTCCTAATCTGATGTTCGTCTGCGAATATGAAAGCAGTAATCACCGGGAATGCCGTGAAGCCTGCAAAGCCTTAAGAGTCGGCGGCTTTTTGTACGGCCTTCATCTGATTTATCAGGCCGGTGATGAAGCCCGTATAGGCAAAGAGGATTTTTTGGCAAAGCTTACCAGCCTGCACCCGGTTTTTGTCTTTTTGTCTCCTGATGAGCTGCTGACCGCAGAGGAACGCAGGAGGGTTTATTCGCTGATTAATGAGCTTCGCTTCTGCCAGAACTATCCTCTCCTTTTTCTGGAGCTTTTCTGGGATAATCAGGCCATTGACAGCATTATTTCCCAGGAGGGCTGCAGCGGAGGCTTTCGGGCCGACGGCAGCCTGTACACTTTATCCAAAAAAAGTGTCCTGCCGGATACTAACTGCTTTAATCAGGATTTAAAAGCCATTCTCAAAAGAGCCTTCCCTAAAGAAAAAAAAGAAGACCCGATTTGACCTGACCTTCGGTTCTTCTTCATTCTTTCATGGGTATGGTGATGCAGCTTCTCATCTGCTCAACCAGCTGCTTTGGCTCTTCCGGCTCTTTTTTTAACAGCCACCGTTCTATGGCGCAGATATAGGCATCCGCAAAAAAGATAATATAAAAATCCAGAACCTCTTTGGGTTCCATATCACTCTCCAGATAGGCATAAAGAGTAGGATAAAGATACTCTCTGAAATGCTCCGAAAAGGAATTTTGTCCTTCCATTTTAAGTGCTTTCCGATAAAAAGAGCGATTTTCATAAAAATAAGTACAGAGTTCCTGCAGCAAATCCCAGGCTGCAGGATATTCTTTTTTTCCTACAATAGCAAGAAACTCCACATCATAAATCCAGTTCACCAAATCGTACTTATCCCGGAAATGATAATAGAAGCTTTTCCGGTTCATCTCACAGGCTTCGCAAATATCTCCGATACTGATTTTTTCAAAAGGTTTTTCCTCCATCAGCTCCTTTAAAGCCGCCGCCAGTGCTTTTTTGGTTATATTGGAATCTGCCAAGCTTTTTTCCTCCTGAATATTTAAATTATACCATAAATTTGGAATTATCTCAAGAAATTCCCAATTTGTCTCGGGACATTTACGTCCAACTGTCCAAAAAAGTAATACTTTTCCTCTGATGGGGAAAAATCGGACAATCCCGGATTTTGGTCTAATGCTGTTTTGGACTGTTTTGTCTATAATCCCCATAGGAAAATCTATTGAGGAGGAAAACCAATGACCTATTATCACCACCCTATTGATGACGTTATTCATGAGCTTGCATCTGAGGCCGACTGCGGTCTTACTGTCTCTGAAGCCGAAGAACGTCTGCACAGGTATGGGGAAAATCGCCTCAGGGCAAAGAAAAAACGCAGTAATCTTCAGCGTTTTGCCGACCAGTTTAAGGATGTAATGATTCTCATTCTGCTGGCTGCAGCAGCTGTTTCCCTTTTTATTGCCGCTATTGAGGGCAATCCCGGTGAATTTTTTGAGCCGGTTTTGATTCTTCTGATTGTACTGATTAATGCCTTTATGGGAGTTCTCCAGGAAAGCAAGGCTGAAAAAGCTCTAGATGCTCTGAAAAGTCTTTCTGCTCCCCATGCCCGCATCATCCGTGATGGAAAAGAGGATTTTATTGAAGCTGCCCTTCTGGTTCCCGGAGACATTATCCGTCTGGAAGCCGGCGACTTCGTCCCCGCAGATGCCCGTCTGATTCGTAGTGTCAGTCTAAAATCCGAGGAGGCTGCTCTTACCGGCGAGTCCGTTCCCGCAGAAAAAAATGCTTCTTTGCTGCTTCCCGAAAATGCCCCTTTGGGTGATCGCCAGAATATGGTTTTTTCCGGCTGCAGCATTACATACGGAACGGCACTGGCTGTGGTCACTGCCACCGGTATGGATACAGAAATGGGGAAAATCGCAGGACTTCTGGAAGGGGAGGAAAACAGCCAGACCCCACTGCAGAAAAAGCTGGCTGCTCTGGGAAAATCTCTGGGGGTTATGGCCCTTATAGCCTGTGCCATCATCTTTGTGGTAGGTCTCTTTAACGGCATTCCCACCTTAGATATCTTCATGACAGCTGTCTCTTTAGCCGTTTCTGCCATCCCCGAAGGTCTTCCTGCCATCGTCACCATCGTGCTTTCCATCGGTGTACAGCGAATGGTCAGTAAAAACGCCATTATACGCCGGCTCCCTGCCGTAGAGACTCTGGGCAGCGCTTCCATAATCTGCTCCGATAAAACCGGAACCCTGACCCAGAACCGAATGACCCTGGTCAGCGCCTACTGTGACGGCGAGGATGGGCCACAGCCCATTACCGATTCCAACTCGGACGGCATCAAACGGCTGCTGTGTCTGGCTACTCTGTGCTGCGATGCCTCCATTGTCTTTCGCGAAAACGATGTACAGCATATTGGTGATCCTACAGAAACCGCCATCGTCCTGGCTGCCTATGAGAACGGTCTGAAAAAAGAAGAGTTGAACAAAGCCCACCCCCGCCTGGCGGAGATTCCTTTTGACTCGGACCGTAAACTGATGACCACTGTCCATTGCATAGACGGTAAAATTATGGCTGTAGTAAAGGGCGCCTTTGACATTATGGCAGAACGCTGCATCAGCGGAAATCTTACCGCAGCCAAAGCCATTAATGAAAAGATGAGTACCCAGGCCCTCCGGGTTCTTGCCATTGCCGTCAAGGAGCTTCCCCTGATTCCTGAGGAAGCTCTTCCCGAGGAGCTGGAATATGAGCTTACGTTTTTGGGTCTGGTAGGAATGATTGATCCTCCCCGTCCGGAAGCCAGGGAGGCCGTAGCCACCTGTCGAAGGGCAGGTATCCGCCCCATCATGATTACCGGTGATCATGTAGTAACTGCTTCTGCCATTGCAGCCAGTCTGGGAATTTTACAGCCGAAGGACAGAGCCATTACCGGAGCAGAACTGGACAGCCTCAGCGACAGCCAGCTGGAGGAAGCCATTTCATCCATCTGTGTCTATGCCAGGGTTTCTCCCGAAAATAAAATCCGAATTGTCAAAGCCTGGCAGAAAAAAGGGCAGGTAGTGGCCATGACCGGTGACGGCGTAAATGATGCTCCCGCTTTAAAAGCTGCCGACATCGGCTGCGCTATGGGAATTACCGGTACGGATGTGGCCAAGGGTGCTGCAGATATGACCCTTACCGATGACAATTTTGCCACCATAGTGGATGCTGTCCGGGAAGGCCGGGGTATCTATTCCAATATTAAGAAGGTAGTAGGATTCCTTCTGGGAACCAATATCGGTGAGGTAATCTCGGTTTTCATCGCCATGCTGCTATGGCATAAGTCTCCTTTTTTATCCATACAGCTTTTATGGATCAATCTGGTAACCGACAGCCTCCCTGCTATTGCCCTGGGTATGGAGGCCGTAGAAACGGATATTATGGAGAAACCACCCAAGCCCAGGGATGAAGGCCTGTTTGCTCATGGCTTTGGCATTCGCATCGTATTTCAGGGAATTATGTTCGGTATTCTGGCATTGCTTGCCTATTATATCGGGGAAAGAACCACCGGTCTTACTGCCGGAGGACAGACCGCTGCCTTTATGGTCATGTCCCTTTCTCAGGTACTCCAAGCCTATAATATGCGCTCTGAGCATTCCTTATTCCGTATTGGCTTTTGGGGTAACCGGGCATTAAATAAAGCTGCACTCTTATCTGTCTTTTTGGTGCTTCTGGTTCTCTTTGGCCCTCTGTCAGTGGCCTTTGGACTGATTCTCCTGCCGGCTCACCTGTATCTGATCTGCTGCGGTCTGATTCTGGTTCCCCTGGTCATTATGGAGCTTTCCAAGGCTATAGGCCTTATTCGCCATCACGGCTAATTTTCTTCTTTGCAATCAGAGATTTTTTTGTTATTATACAGGCAACAGATGAAGAAGGTGAGGTATGACAATGAATATTCGGCGAGTAGCCCTTGTTTATTACAGTGCCACGGGAAATACTCGAAATGTGGTTGTTTCCCTGGGAAAGCAGATTGGAGAAATACTGAATGCACCAGTAGAGGAATTCAGCTACACCTCTCCTGCCTCCCGCCAGAAGCACTATAGCTTTTCTCCTGAGGATCTGGTGCTTTTTGCCACCTGTGTTTATGCAGGACGGGTTCCCAATAAAATGCTGCCCTTCGTGGAAAGTGGCTTTACTGGAAACGGAGCTCTTGCCGTTCCCCTTGTCACCTT
Source organism: Lachnospiraceae bacterium (assembly GCA_051879275.1). Taxonomy (GTDB): domain Bacteria; phylum Bacillota; class Clostridia; order Lachnospirales; family Lachnospiraceae; genus SFDP01. The sequence goes on along the minus strand of JBJELS010000009.1, from coordinate 12,971 downwards.
CGGAAACCGCAGCTTTGATCATGGACTGATTGAATTAAGGAATCTGCTGGAAGCCAACGGTTTTCATACCATTGCTGCCGCGGCCATAGCCACCAATCATGTCTTTTCTGATATAATTGCTCCCGGAAGACCGGATAAGGCAGACAAAGAGATTCTTGAGGATTTTGCCCTTAAGGTGGCCGAGAAGGTACATAAGCTGGAGAGTATTCCTCAGCCCATTGAAGTTCCCGGTGAGAATCCTCCCACCACTTACTATACTCCTCTGGGTGTGGATGGTAAGCCTTCTATGTTTTTAAAGGCCAAACCCAAAACCTGGGAGAATCTGTGCGATGCCTGCGGCCTGTGTGTAGAGGCCTGTCCCATGGCTGCCATCAGCGAAGAAGACCCCTGTCAGGTTCCCGGTACCTGTATCAAATGCCAGGCCTGCGTAAAAATCTGTCCCACAGATGCAAAATATTTTGATGATGAGAACTTTCTTTCTCATGTGAAAATGCTGGAAATGAACTATACAGAGCGCAAAGAACCCCGGATATTCCTTTAAATCTCCGGGGTTCTTTATCTTTATTGATTAACCAAACGCGACTGCCAGCCGCTCCATAGCTTCTTCAAGGATTTTTCTGGGACAGGCAATATTAATCCGCTGAAAGCCTTCTCCCGCCTTGCCGAACATACTTCCTCCATCCAGCCAAAGTCCGGCTTCATGTATAATTTTACGGTTCAATTCCTCATCGCTTAAACCGTATCCGCGAAAATCCAACCAGATCAGATAGGTTCCTTCCCAATCGCCAAAACGAACCAGGGGAAGCCGCCTTTTTAAAAACTCTCTGACATAAGCTTCATTTGCCTGAATGTACTCCTTCACCCCATTCAGCCATTCTTCCCCATGGCGGTAAGCGGCCTCACAGGCCACCAGGGCAGGCAGAGTCAGTTCATCATAACCGGTGGCATAAATTTCCCTCTGAAAAGCCTTCCTCCGTTTTGAGTCGGGAATAAAAATATTAGAAATCTGCAGCCCTGCCAGATTGAAGCTCTTACTGGGAGCCGTACAGACCATGGACATTTCCTGATATTCCGGTTTAATACCGGTAAAGACGGTATGGGGATGCTTAAAGGTAAAGTCCGCATGGATTTCATCACTGACGATGAAAACTCCATGTTTAAGACAAATATCACCGATTTTTTCCAACTCCTCCTTATTCCATACTTTTCCGATAGGATTATGAGGACTGCAAAGAATAAACAGCTTTACCTGCTCTTTTACCAGCTTTTCTTCAAAATCGGCATAATCCATTTCATAGCCCTTTTCTCCCAAAATCAGATTACTGATTACCAGTCTGCGATGATTGTTTTTTATCACATTGGCAAAAGGATAATATACCGGCTGTTGGATAATTACTGCCTCCCCTTCCTTAGTAAAGGCTCGAATGGCAGCTGCCAGGGCAAAAACCACTCCGGGGCTTTTTACCAGCCATTGCTGCTCTACTCTCCAGCCATGGTGCTTTTCCCACCAGTCTCTCAGTGGTTCAAAATAATGCTCCTTCACCTCACTATAGCCGAAAATTCCGTGAGCCACCATCTGCTCCAGGGCTTCCTGAATATAGGAAGAAACGGGAAAATCCATATCCGCTACCCATAGGGGGAGATTATCCCCGGGTATTCCCCTCTCCACGGCAAAATCATATTTCAGACTGCGTGTATTACGCCGTTCAATTACCTGATCAAAGTTCAGATTCTTTTCTCCCATACTTCCTCCATTTCAAGCAGTATCCCATGAATTATCTTTTATGTAAATGCCTGTTCCAGGTCCTCAATTAAATCCTCTGCATCCTCTATTCCCACGGAAAGTCGCAGGATCCGGTCATTGATTCCGTTGGCTGCAAGCTGCTCAGGGCTTACGTCTGCATGGGTCTGGGTAATGGGGTAGGTAATCAGCGTTTCTACACCCCCCAGACTTTCTGCAAACAGAATCAGCTTCAGCTGTCGTAAAATTTTTTCTACCAGTGCTTTGGAATTTACCTCAAAGGTAAGCATAGCACCAAATCCCCTGGCCTGCTTTTTCATAACAGCATGTCCCGGGTGTCCGCATAAGCCCGGGTAAATTACCCGCTTAACCTCCGGACGTTTTTCCAGCCAGTGGGCCAGCTTAAGGGCATTCGCCTCCGCTCTTTCCATTCGCAGAGCCAGCGTTTTCAATCCTCTTAAAATCAGCCAGCTGTCCAGAGGAGCCAATGAGGCTCCGGTAGTCTTGCTGATATAGCGGATTCGTTCTCCCAGCTTGGGGGTTTTCGCTACCACAAAGCCCGCCAGGGTATCGTTATGCCCCCCCAGATATTTGGTTCCGCTGTGAATGACGATATCTGCTCCCAGCTTAATGGGGTTTTGCAGATAGGGGGAAAGGAAGGTGTTATCCACAATGGTAAGCAGACTGTGGTCTGAAGCAATTTTTGCCATCTCACCAATATCCACCACATTCATCATGGGATTGGTAGGGGTTTCAAAGAAAATAGCCTTCGTCCTGTCTGTAATGTACTCTTTAGGGCTTTTGACTGCCAGATTGACCCTAAGAATTTCCACCCCGTTTTTCCGGCTGACAGCAGAAAACAGACGATCACTGCCTCCGTATAAATCCTCATCGGCAATAATCTGATCCCCCGGAGAAAACAGCTCCATCACCGCAGCTACTGCAGCCATTCCGCTGGAAAAAGCAATTCCCTCTGCTCCCCCCTCCAGGCCGGATACCATATTCTCTACCTGCTGTCTGGTGGGATTTTGCAGCCGGCTATAATCATAGCCGGTGCTTTCTCCCAAACCGGGGTGAGCGAAGGTAGCCGACTGATAAATCGGAAAGCTTACTGCCCCCGATCTATCACAGGACAGCTTTTTGTCTTCAAGATGAATACATTTTGTCGAAATCCCATATGCCATACCAGTGTTCTTCCTTCCCTATTTCTTATCCTTATTCCACAATTCCGCCTTCAACAACCAGATTGTCTGCATCTACGGCATCCCCGTAAACCGGAGCCAGGGTTTCTTCAAAAGCTTTGTGGAAGAACTGTTCTTCTGCCAGTGCTTTGATTTCCTCGTTGAGCCAATTCAGCAATTCTGTATTTCCCTTTTGAACCGCAGGAGCAATGGTATCCAGACTTCCCACGGATTCCACTCCCACAGCAAAGCCGGGATTTAAAAGAGCCCAGGCAAGTACCTCTGTGTTATCGGTGGAAAAGGCATCCCCTCGTCCATCCAGCAAAGCATCATAAGCTTCCTGATACTCATCAAATTTTAAAAGATTGATTTCCGGATGCTTTTCACCAAAATAGCTTTCTGCCGTGGTTCCCTTTACCACAATCAGCGTTTTTCCTTCCAGCTGTGCCACATCTGTAATCAGTGCCTCCTCAGGAGAAACCACTCCCAAAGCCACCTTCATATAGGGCAGAGCAAAATCAACCTTCTCAACTCTTTCTTCAGTAACGGTAAAATTAGCCAGAATAATATCCACCTTGCCGGACTGCAGATACTCTACACGGTTAGCTGCTTCCACAAAGACATATTCCACTGCTTCTTCGCTTCCCAACAGGTCCTGTCCGATTCTATCGGCAAAGTAAACATCATAGCCCTGTACCTCTCCGTTTGCATCCACATAGCCAAAAGGATTTTTATCACTGAAAACTCCGATTTTTATGGTCCCTGAATCCTGAATTTCCTGAAGGCTTCTTCCTGCCTGACCTTCTGTGGCATTTTCCTCTGCCTCTGCAGCACTTACCGTCTCCTCATGTGTTCCTTCCGGTGAAGGATTGGCCGTCTGCTCCGTGGCTTTTTGGCAGCCGGTCAAAAGTCCCAGAGTAAGTCCCGCCAGCAACAATGTGTTTAAAATTTTCTTTTTCATTTTTTCTCCTCCTTAATGCGAACCTTTCAGGTTCATCTTTTTGTATTAAATTTCTAATGCTTCATAATGGAAGGTATTCAAAAATTTCTTTGCCCTTTCCGTCTTCGGATAGGTGAAAAATTCCTTTGGCTTCTCTTCCTCTACAATTTCTCCCTGATCCAAAAAAATCACCCGGTCTGCTACAGCCTTAGCAAACTCCATCTCATGAGTGACAATGAGCATGGTCATCCCCTCTTTTGCCAGCTCCAGCACCACCTGCAATACCTCCCGAACCATTTCCGGATCCAGAGCTGCGGTAATTTCATCCAGCAGCAGTACCTTGGGGTGCATAATCAAGGATCTGACGATGGCTGCTCTCTGCTTCTGTCCGCCGGAAAGCTGTCGGGGGTAGCTGTTGGCCTTCTCCTCCAGTCCCACTCGCTTCAAAAGCTTCATAGCCTCCTCTTCTACCTCCCTGCGATTTCGTTTCTGTACCAGAAGGGGAGCCAGAAGAATATTCTCCAGTACGGTTTTATGGGGAAAAAGGTCGTAGCTTTGAAAGACCATGCCTATCTGCTCCCGATATTTATGCCGATTCTTTTTCTCCCGGTTAATTACCTCTCCCTCCAGAAGAATGTCTCCTCCGTCCGCATCCTCCAGAAGATTCAGGCAGCGAAGAAAGGTACTCTTTCCGCACCCGGAGGGTCCTACAATAACCACAACCTCTCCCTGCCGGATGGAAAAATCAATATGCTTCAATATGGTGGCTCCCGGCTCAAAGGATTTGGTCAGTCCCACCGTTTCCAAAATTATCTTATTCATCTTCTCCTCAATTCTGTGGCCTTTTCCAGCCTCACTCCTATTATGTTTTCAATCTTTTTTCTAAAAAGACGGACAATCTGGAAATGGGAAAGCAAATGGCAAAATACAGAAGGAAGATGGCCCCGTAAACCCATAATGCCGCTTTCGGATTGTTATATCGGGAAGCATCTATAATCTGTTTTCCAGTCTTTACCACCTCGACTACACCGATAAGAACCACCAGGGAAGTGGTTTTAATCATTCTGGTAAGAAGATTTACTCCCGAAGGAAGCAGCCTTCTTACCGTCTGAGGTAAAATAATCCGAATATATACCTGCAGCCTGGTCAGACCCAGACTGTATCCGCTTTCATACTGATGCTTCGGTATGGAAATCAGGGCATTTCTTACCAAATCTCCCATTTCTGCTGTACCCCAGAAGGTAAACACAATGACGGAGGCCAGCTCTCCCGATATATCCACCCCCAAATGCTTTGCCGCCCCAAAATAAACCAGAAAGAGCAGCACCAACTGCGGCATGATTCTTACCGTTTCCAGATAAATGCGGCAAAGCAGCCTGACTGCCCTGTTTTTTACCGTCATAATCATCCCCATGAGGATTCCCAGAATTACGGAAAAGGCCATGGAAATCAGCGCCAACCGAAGAGACACCCAAAGCCCGGCCAAAAGCCTTTGAGCATTGATTCCCTCAAAGAGAACCTGTATTCCCATATCCTGCATACCGAACTCTCCTTTCTATCCATGAACTGACCAGAGATACCGGTAATAAAATGATCAGATAGGCAATCACCAGCATCAGTAAAGCTTCATCCGTCTTATAATACAGCCCGATCAAATCCTTAGTCACATACATCAGGTCTGCCAGAGCCACTGCACTGAATACTGACGTTTCCTTGATCAGGAAAATACAGTTGGCGCAAAATACCGGTACACTGGTGGCCACTGCCTGGGGCAAAATCACCTTGAAAAAGATTTGCAATCCGGTCATCCCCAGGCTTGCAGCAGTTTCTCTCTGAATTTTCGGAACGTTATCTATACCTGCTCTGAATCCTTCCGCCATATAGCTCCCACCCAGAAAAATCAATCCTATGATTCCACAGGCCTCAGAGCTTAGAAGAATTCCCAGCTTTGGCAGTCCGAAATACAAAAAGAAAAGCTGAATCAACAGAGGCGTATTTCGGGAAAGTTCAATATAAATCTGTATCAGCCCAGAAAGAATCGGAAGCTTCAGCTCTTTAATCAGACAACAGACGATTCCCACCACAAAGGCTCCGACGATTCCGCAGGCCGCAATCTTTATGGTCAGCAGTGCTGCCTCCAGATACAGCGGTGCGTATTTTATCATAAACGAAAAATCCATTTTACCCTGTCCCTTTCTATATTAACCTATTTATCTAGTAGGCATATATGTAGTATATGCAAGCAGCCTTCATTTGTCAACTACTGTTTCTCTTCTTTTTTATTGGCAATTATTATGATTGGATATAGATTCAGACTATAACCTTATCTGTGGCAGAAAAAAACTGCCACGCAGCCGGGTGGCAGAAAAAAACTGCCACGCAGCCGGGTGGCAGTTTTATTCCCTGTGCAGTTTTCCTTCCATAAAGTGCTTACGGCAAAGGGCCATGTATTCATCGTTGGCTCCCAGCATTACCTGAGTACCTTCCCTTACGATTCCCTCCTGGTTATAGCGGGCATTACATATGGCTTTCTTACCGCACCAGCAGACGGTCTTCACTTCCTTAATCTCATCCGCCAGCTCTAAAAGCCTTCTGGAGCCTTCAAAAAGATTGGTCTGAAAGTCCGTGCGAAGTCCATAGCAAAGAACCGGCACTCCCAGCTCATCCACCACCCGGGCCAGAAAATCGATTTGGTCTACTGTGGCAAACTGAATCTCATCGACAATGACAGCATCATAGCTTTTCAGTTCCTCATTACTCATGGCACAGATATCAGAAAGCAACACACAGTCCTTTTCCAACCCGATTCGGGAACGAATTTTATACTTTCCGTTACGGGTATCTATATTGGTTTTCCCCAAAAGGGCTTTCTGCCCTCTCTCTGCGTAGTTGTATTCTGTCATCAGTGCATTGGCTGTTTTAGAACTGCCCATGGCACCATAATAAAAATATAATTTTGCCAAGAATATCCTCTCCTTAAATCAAATCTGAATTTCTGACATCAGCTCTTCATCCATGATCCGAAGCATCCGTACCAGTATCTCGATTTCTTCCGCGCTGAACCGTTCTTCCATCCTTTTTAATACCGTATCCATGTACTGGTAGCTGATGTTATAATAGTCCAGATATTTCTGTGTTACCCGCAGATGATATTCCCGTTTATCTTCCCTGGACTGTACCTTTTCCAGGTAACCCTTTTTCACCAGATTATTTACCTTGTAGGCTGCATTGGGGGAGGAAAGATTGGCTAATTTGGCAAACTCGTTAACCGTAGGCTCTCCTGCTGCATTAATGATTTCCATGCAGAAGGTCTCCACTGTAGTCAGGGATGCCTCCCTATCCTTCCAGCGTTCAAATACCTTCTGGTAAAAATGCAGTTTAAATTTTGAATATACCCTGGTAAATGATTCGCGAAGCATAGCTTACCTCCTCGTTGCTTATGGAGAGTATATCAATTTTCAGTATCGATTGCAAATGTAAGTTCTCCCTCCACAGCTACTTCACCCTCTACATAAGCGACAGCCTTTCCGATTCCCACAGGTCCTTTTCTGGTAATAATTTCACAATGAAGCTCCAATACATCTCCGGGAACAACCTGTCTGCGAAAGCGTGCTTTTCTGATTCCTCCAAAGAGAGCAAGCTTTCCCCGATTTTCTTCTTCCATTAACAGAGCTACCGCACCGGTCTGGGCCAGAGCCTCAATAATCAATACCCCGGGCATAACATGCTTTTGGGGAAAATGTCCCATAAACTGCATTTCATTGGCAGTAACACATTTTCTTCCTACAGCCATTTTACCCGGTATGCACTGCGTTATTCGGTCAATCAGAAGAAAGGGATAGCGGTGGGGAATAATCTGTTGAATTTCATTTGAATTTAATTCCATAGTTTTCCTCATTCCATTTTCTTAAAAACAATACTTGCGTTATGGCCGCCAAAGCCAAGAGAATTGGACATGGCAAAATTTACCTTTGTTTTTCGCCCCTCATTGGGAACGATATCCAAATCACATTCTTCGTCCGGCTCACGATAATTGATGGTAGCCGGCACAAAATCATTCTGTACGCTAAGAACGGTAATCACACCCTCTACAGCACCACTGGCCCCCAGCAGATGCCCGGTCATGGATTTTGTGGAGCTGATCATTACCTTTTCAGCCGCCTCTCCAAAGGCCAGCTTTACGGCTTTGGTTTCCCCTTTATCATTTAAGGGAGTAGAGGTACCGTGGGCATTAATATAATCTATCCTGTCCGGTGTGATCCCCGCGTCCTTAATAGCAAGCAGCATACATGCTGCTGCTCCGCTTCCGTCTTCTAAAGGAGCCGTCATATGGTTGGCATCACAGTTGGCTCCGTACCCTGCCACCTCACAATAGATTTTTGCTCCCCGGTTCAGGGCATGCTCATATTCCTCCAGAATCAGCATTGCTGCGCCCTCACCCATAACAAAGCCGCTACGTTCCTTATCAAAGGGAATGGAGGCACGATTAGGATCCGTTCCCATATGCAGAGCCTTCATGGACGTAAAGCCACCTATTCCCAAAGGGGTAATGGCTGCCTCACTTCCGCCGCAGAGAATCACATCCTCTATTCCATGGCGTATTCGATAAAAGGCATCACCTATAGCATTGGTTCCTCCGGCACAGGCCGTTACCACACAGCTGCATATTCCCTGAAATCCAAGGGCAATGGCAATGTTTCCTGCAGCCATATTGGTAATCACCATGGGAATAAAATAGGGAGAAACACGGTCATAACCCTTCTCTCTTCCCCTTCCGTCCTCCGCCTCAATGGTGGAAATACCGCCGATACCGCTGGACACGATTACCCCGCAGCGGGATGCATCTTCCGTTTCCAAAGACAAGCCGGAATCTGCATAAGCCTCCTTTGCCGCAATAAGAGCAAATTGGGAAAAGCGATCCATGGTTCTGATTTCACGCTTATCCAGATACTCCTGGGGCTGAAAATCCCTGACCTGGGCAGCCAGGGTCACCTTTCTGCCGTCAGTATCATAGCCGGTAATGGGGGCAACCGCACACCTTCCTGCCAAAACCCCTTCCCAGGTTTCCAGTACATTTTTTCCCAGGGGGGTAATGGCCCCTAAGCCGGTAACAACTACTCTTCTCATATACACATTCCTCCATCTACCAAAAGAACCTGACCCGTAATGTATCCGCTTTCCTCTCCTGCCAGAAAAGCAACCGCTCCCGCAATATCCTCTACTTTTCCCATAGACTTAAAGGGAATTGCAGCAATCAGCTCTTCTCTTGCCTTTTCCGGCATTCCTTCTGTCATATCCGTTTCAATCATTCCCGGTGCAACTGCATTTACGGTAATTCTTCGACTGGCCAGCTCCCTTGCCAAAGCCTTTGTCATACCAATCACCCCGGCTTTGCTGGCAGAATAATTAACCTGACCGGCATTTCCCATTACTCCGGCCACACTGCTGATATTGATAATCCTGCCGGATTTTTGTTTCAGCATCAGCTTGCTTACCGACCTGAGTACATAAAACACACCTGTAAGATTGGTCTGCATTACCTCCTCAAACTGTTCATCCGTCATTCTGAGAATCAGACTGTCTCTGGTAATTCCCGCATTGTTGACCAGGACATCAATTCTGCCGCCTCCGAAGGCTGCTGCCTTCTCTACCAACCGGTCACAATCCTCCCGGTTGGCAGCATCTGCCTGAACTGCCAGGGCTCTTACCCCCAATGCTTCACACAGCTTTAGAGTTTCTGCAGCCGCTTCTTTTCCTCCCCGATAGCTAAATACAATATCCATATCCATTTTTGCCAGACGAAGAGCTACTGCCCGGCCAATTCCCCGGCTTCCGCCGGTAACTAATGCAAGCTTTCTGTTTTCCATATCTACCCCTTATTCTCATTGATCCGAAAGATATTTTTCTATATCCTCTGCCTTATCCAGATTAATGGCCGTAATGGTCTTTCCCATAGCCTTAGCTGTTTTTTTCACAAATCCTGTGAGTACATTTCCCGGCCCGATTTCCACAAAGGTATCTGCACCCGCTTCCAAAAACCGGCGAAGCTCCTTTTCAAAATAGACACTGCTTTGAATCTGTCTCACCAAAAGCTCTTTTAGCCCGGTTAATTCTCTGTCCTCTGCCCGATGTTCATAAAGATCTCCCGTAACATTTAAGGCTACCGGAATCCGGGGTGCCTGAAAGGATACCTTCTGCAGATAAGCTTCCAGCTCTTTACCGGCCTCCGCCATGTATTTGGTATGGAAGGGGCCCCCTACCTTCAGGCGCATGCACCGTTTTGCCCCTTTTTCCCGTGCCTTTTCTTCAGCCTCTTGTACCCCCGGTTCATCTCCGCAGATCACACACTGTCCGGGGCAGTTGAAATTTACGGGCACCACGAAGCCGGCCTCGCTTTCCTCACAGGCTGCCCTAACTTCCTCCTCCGAGAGTCCTAAAACAGCACTCATGCTGCATAGATTTCCTCTCTCCTTCAGCTTTTTGGCCGCCTTTTCCATGGCCTGTCCCCGAAACTCTACCAGCTTAACGTAGGTATCCGCCTCAAAAACTCCGGCTGCGTGAAGGGCACCATATTCTCCAAGACTTAAGCCACAGGCTCCGTCAGGGGAAAATCCCCTCTCCCTGAGAATCGCCGTTACCCCTGCCCCAAAGGCTGCCATACAGGGCTGGGTATACCTGGTTTCGGACAGCTCCTCCAGTTTTCCCTCATGCATCATTTTTTTTACATCAAAGGACAGCTTCAGAGAATCGATTACCCGGCGGTATTCCTCATAAGCTCCATACAGGTCCCTGCCCATTTCTTCTTTCTGACTTCCCTGTCCTGCGTACATCCATATGGTTTTCATCGTCTTCTCCTTATTTCAGACTTTCTATTACTTTCATACTGTCCGCACAAAGCTCCTCCAGAATCCGGGCCACAGGTCTTATTTCCTTTAACTGCCCTGCTGCCTGACCTGCCATAACGGATCCGGTACGAACATCTCCTTCAAATACGGCCCGTCTTAAGGAGCCCAGGGTATACTGCTCCAGCTCCATCAGAGTTGCTCCCTCTTTTTCCTTTTTTACATATTCTCTGGCCATTTTATTTTTCAGAATCCTTACCGGAGTGCCGGCAATTCTTCCGGTGACTATGGTATCAATATCCTTAGCCTTGATTACCGCCTCTTTGTAAGCGTTATGCACGGGGCATTCCTCAGATACCAGAAGACAGGTTCCTACCTGGGCCCCCACTGCTCCCAGAGCATAGGCAGCTGCCAACTGCCTTCCCGAGGCAATTCCTCCGGCAGCAATAACCGGAACGTTTACCGCGTCCACCACCTGTGGAACCAAAGCCATGGTAGTCAGCTCTCCGATATGTCCTCCGCTTTCCGTCCCTTCTGCAATTATGGCATCGGCTCCGGCCCGCTCCATTAAACGGGCAAGGGCTACACTGGCAACCACCGGCATAACAAAGATTCCTGCCGCCTTCCATTTTTCCATATATTTATTGGGATTACCTGCTCCGGTAGTCAGGTATTTTACGCCTTCCTCCACCACAATTTCTGCCATTTCGTCCACCTGGGGATTCATCAGCATCAGATTCACTCCAAATTTCTCATGGGTCAATTCCTTTGCCCGGCGAATATTCTCCCGTAAAGAATCCGGATTCATTCCTGCTGCGCCAATCAATCCCAGACCCCCTGCATTAGAAACGGCTGCTGCAAATTCACCGGTGGCAATATTGGCCATACCTCCCTGAATAATCGGATATTTTATTCCCAAAATCTCATTTAATCTCATCTTTCCTCTCATTCTGCCGCCTGGCGGACTTTAAACAGTAAAAAGGGTACTTCCCCAGGTAAAGCCTGCACCAAAGCCCACACAAATGATTTTCATTCCCGGCTTAAGCAGGCCTTTTTCCTGCATTTCATCCAGGGCAATGGGAATGCTGGCTGCTGAGGTGTTGGCATAGGATTCTATATTCATATAGAAGCCTGCCTTTGTCCCTTCGTATTTTTTCTTTACATGCTCGATGATTCTTCGGTTAGCCTGATGGCAGACTACATAGTCGATATCATTCATGGTCAGGGCAGTATCTGCCAAAACAGCCTCCACTCCCTGTTCAATGGCCTTTACGGCAAATTTGAAAACCTGATTTCCTTCCATATGTAAATGGGCACCGTCATTTCCCACTCCCGGGCAATTCAGAGGACCGGCTTCACCGTCGGACCAGGCACGGTAAGCAAAAAGCTCATCCGTCAGCCTTACCACTGCCGCTCCGGCTCCGTCTCCAAAAAGAACACAGGTGGATCGATCCGTGAAATCCATTATTCTGGAAAGCTGCTCCACTCCTACCAGAAGTACATATTTTTTCCTTCCTGCCTGTAAAAGTCCCCGGGCAATTCCTAACCCGTAGAGAAAACCGGTACAGCCCGCACTGATATCAAAGGCCATCATATCCCGGGGCAATCCCAAGGCCTTCTGCACCATACAGGCTGTGGAAGGAAAGGCAAACTCCGGTGTAACCGTGGCTATAATCACTGCCTCTACCTCCTGCCCTCCGATACCAGCATTTTCCATAGCTTTTTTCGCTGCTTCAATGGCCAGTTCGGTAGCGGTTTCCTGCTCACAAAAATGGCGTTGACCTATACCGGTTCTGGTTCTGATCCACTCATCGTTGGTATCCACCAGTCTGCTCATCTCTTCATTGGTAATAATCTTCTTTGGTAGAGCCCGTCCGGTGGCTGCAATTTTGATTCCCTGCATTTTTCCTCTCATTCTGCCGCTTTAGCGGCTTTCTATCTGGGTCTGAACCCTCCGTCTATGGTTCTGAATTTCCGGTATCGTTTTTTTGCCAGTGTACTTCCCCTGTACTTTTTCAGTACCGTCAATTCATTGACCAGCATTTTATCCAACTGCTGCATCAGTTTGGGCCCTTCCGGTAAAATTCCGTCAATCAATCCATATTCCAGAAGCTCAGGTGCCGTTATTTTCATCAGCTCACTGGCTTCAGCAGCCCGCTTGGCATCCTTCCAGAGAATACTGGCAAAGCCCTCCGGGGAGAGAATCGAATATACGGCATTTTCCAGCATCCATATCCGATCTGCCACTCCCAGGGCCAATGCCCCTC
>JBJELS010000008.1:0-4495 GCA_051879275.1 Lachnospiraceae bacterium | reverse complement strand
TACCGCCCAACCCCGACTGGTTTTAAGCTGGAGAGGGAAAGAGATTGTGAATCTTTCCAGGGCCTTTCTGGACACCAATGGTGCGCATCAGGAGACTTCCGTAAGGGTGGAAATCCCCTCTGAGAAGAGTAATTATCTGAATCGAATTGCGGTAAAAGAGGTAGAGGAAGCTCTGGAAGCCGGAGAAATGAAGAAGGCCTGGCTGAAGAACCTGGCTGACCTTAATGTCTGCTCACAAAAAGGGCTGGTGGAAATGTTTGACGCCTCCATCGGTGCAGGCAGTGTATTGATGCCCTATGGCGGAAAATACCAGCTGACCGAAATTCAGACGATGGTGGCGAAGTTGCCCGTATTGCGGGGGCAAACGGATACGGTAACCATGATGAGCTATGGCTTTGATCCCTATTTATCCAGCTGGAGTCCTTATCATGGTGCCATTTATGCCATTACGGAATCCATGGCAAAAATCGTTGCTGCCGGTGGAGATTACAGGAAAATCCGCTTTACCTTCCAGGAATACTTTCGCAGAATGTGGGATGAGCCTTCCCGATGGAGCCAGCCCTTTGCCGCTCTTTTAGGTGCTTTTGATGCACAGGTGGGCTACGGCCTTCCTTCCATAGGCGGAAAGGACAGCATGTCCGGAACCTTCAACCAGATTGATGTTCCCCCTACGCTGGTATCCTTTGCCGTAGATGTGGCAAAGGAAGAAGAGATAATTACCCCGCAGTTAAAGACACCCGGAAATAAACTGGTTTGCTTTGAGCTGGAAAGGGATGCTTTTGCTATACCTGTATATGCCAAGGTTATGCAGCTTTACGGAGAGATTCACCGGCTGATTCGGGAGAAGGTCATCGTTTCGGCCTATGCCGTGGACAGTAAAGGGGCAGCTGCCGCAATCAGTAAAATGGCCTTTGGTAACAGACTGGGAGTTAACTTTTTAGAGGAAACAGAGATAAAGAACCTGTTCAGAAACGGTCTGGGTGACATTGTAGCTGAGGTAGATGGGGATAAGATGAATCTGATCGATGCGGATTATGAGCTGATTGGCACGGTGACCAAAGAACCGGTATTTGCATGCGGCCCGGTTCGGATTTCCCTGGAGGAGGCACTTAAGGAGTGGAGCCGTCCCTTGGAGGAGGTCTTTCCCACAAAAGCAGAACCCGGTACTGAGTCTGTTGATACACCGATTTATCGGGCAAACAGTATCTATGTTTGTAAGAATAAACTGGCAAGGCCCAATGTGTTCATTCCCGTATTTCCGGGAACAAACTGCGAATATGACAGTGCAAAAGCCTTCAGCCGTGCAGGGGCCAATGTATCTGTAAAAGTATTTAAGAATCTTACGGCTGAGGACATCAGAGAGTCCGTAGAGATTTTTGAAAAAGAAATCCGAAATGCACAGATTATCATGTTTCCCGGAGGCTTTTCCGCCGGTGATGAGCCGGACGGAAGCGCCAAGTTCTTTGCAACGGCTTTCCGCAATGAAAAGATCAAAGAGGCGGTAACCGATCTTCTTGGACAAAGAGATGGTCTCTGTCTGGGAATCTGTAACGGCTTCCAGGCGTTGATTAAGCTGGGACTGGTGCCGGGAGGTGAAATCACCGGACAGAATCAGGATTCTCCTACACTGACCTATAATACCATTAATCGACATATTTCCAAGATGGTATATACAAAGGTAGTGTCCAACAAGTCTCCCTGGCTGATGAAGGCTGAGCTGGGCAAAACGTATGTAAATCCCGCTTCCCATGGAGAAGGGCGTTTTGTGGCAAGCCGGGAATGGCTGGACAGACTGTTTGCAAAAGGACAGGTGGCTACCCAGTATGCAGATCCAAAGGGAAATATTTCCATGGATGAAGAATGGAATATTAATGGTTCCTACCTGGCTGTAGAAGGAATTACTTCACCGGATGGAAGGTGCTTTGGCAAAATGGCCCATTCCGAGCGGAGAGATGGAAATGTAGCAATCAATATCTACGGGGAACAGGATATGGGGATTTTTGAATCAGGAGTAAGTTATTTTAAGGATTAAGGAGAATGAAGTTGCAGAAGAAAAGGCTTGCGGTTTTATGCACCGTACTGCTGATGGGAATATGGATTAGTGGCTGCTCACTGCAGAAAAAGCAGGAAAATATTCAGCAGGGCTTTACTGCCATTGAAGCATTGGAATATGAAAATGCCCTAATCTGCTTTGAAACAGCCTTAGCCCAGGGAGAGGATGCCCGACAGATTGCCAGAGGAAGGGGGATAGCCCTTTTGGGACTGACCCGTTATGAGGAAGCTGTGGAGGAGTTCTTGACGGCATTTACCTACAGTGATGCAGCTGTTGATGAGTGGGATTATGACACCAACTATTATCTGGCTACAGCCTATTACAAAATGGGATGGCTTTCTCGGGCAGAAGAGGTTTATACGGCTATTCTCAATCTGCGTCCCCAGAAAGAAGCCTATTATCTCAGAGGAATTTTGAATCTGGAGGAAGGGGAGTTTAAGCAAGCCACGCTGGACTTTGATGAGGCCATTAAGCTTGCCCCTAAGGACTACGATCTGAGAATTGATATTTATCAGGCTATGAAGGAAAACGGCTATAAGGATGAAGGTAAGGTATATCTTCAGTCTGCTATGGGCAACACCGGTGAAAAGCTGTCAGATTTTGAATTGGGAAGGCTGAGCTACTATCTGGAGGACTATGAGAGTGCCAGAAGCCATCTGGAATCTCAGAAGGGAGCCAAAGACGGTGAGACTACACTGCTTTTAGGCCAGACCTATGAACAGCTGGGAGACTACAATTATGCGGCCAGTATTTACAGCAATTACCTGGCTGACAACAGTCAGGATGTGACCATCTTAAACCGACTGGGAATGTGCAAGCTGCAGTCAGGGGATGCCACCACAGCGTTGGAGTGCTTTAACCGGGCATTGGAGCTGGGGGAAGTATCCATGACGCAGGTACTGAAATTTAATCAGATTGTGGCCTACGAATACCTGGGAGAATTTGAGGAAGCCGGAGTTTTGATGAAGAATTATCTTCAGCTTTATCCCGATGATCAGGATGCCATAAGGGAGTATGAGTTTTTAAGGTCCCGATAAGTAATTTGGAGGATAGACTATGATTGATAAATTAATTGCTAATATTAAGAAAACCAATGCGCCGATTGTGGTAGGTCTGGATCCAATGATGAAATTCATTCCAACACACATTACCCAAGCAGCCTTTGCTGAATTTGGGGAGACGCTGGAGGGGGCGGCAGAGGCCATATGGCAGTATAACAAGGCACTGGTAGATTATTTTTACGATTTGATTCCGGCGGTAAAGCCCCAGATTGCCATGTATGAGCAGTTTGGGATTCCGGGACTGATTACCTATAAGAAGACAATCGAATACTGCAAGGAAAAAGGTCTTGTAGTAATCGGTGATATTAAGAGAGGCGACATTGGCTCCACCTCGGAAGCCTATGCCATAGGCCATTTAGGCAAAGTCAGGGTGGGAAGCAACAGCTTCTATGGCTTTGATGAGGATTTTGCCACACTGGCTCCCTATATGGGCTCTGACAGTATTACTCCCTTTGTCAAGGTTTGCAGGGAGGAAAAGAAGGGGCTGTTTATTCTGGTAAAAACCTCTAATCCCAGCAGCGGAGAATTTCAGGATCGTCTTATTGACGGAAGACCTCTGTATGAGTGGGTAGCTGAAAAGGTAGTGGAATGGGGGGCAGATTTTATGGGAAGCTCCTATAGCTATGTGGGTGCAGTGGTAGGTGCAACCTATCCCCAAATGGGTAAGGTGCTGCGTGAGCTGATGCCAAAGAGCTTTATTCTGGTGCCGGGCTATGGAGCCCAGGGTGGAAAAGGAGCTGACCTGGTTCCCTTCTTTAATGAGGATGGTCTGGGGGCCATCGTCAATTCTTCCCGGGGCATTATTGCAGCTTATCAGCAGGAAAAATATGCTCATATGGGAGAGGATAATTTTGCGGATGCAGCAAGGCAGGCAGTAATCGATATGCGTGAGGATATTCAGACGGCTTTGCAGAAAAAATAAAGTAAGAAAACTTAATGAAAGATAATCAGCAAGATAATAAATCAGGGAGCGGTGACCGGGATGTCCTTTGGTAAGCCCCCTGATTTGCTTTTTCACTCTTTCAGGTAAGCAGTGAAAAAATGGAGGAAAAATGAATCAAAATAAACCCAACTATCATAAAGAAATGGAAAAGATTATTGATAGTCTCCAAGGGAAAAGACCAAGGCTTCTGCTGCATAGCTGCTGCGCACCCTGCAGCAGTGGCGTATTGGTTCCCTTGCAGGAAGTTTTTGATCTTACCGTATATTATTACAACCCCAATATTTCTGAACAGGAAGAATATCGAAAACGTGCAGAAGAACAAAAAAAGCTGATTAACACCTTGAATCAAGAAAATCCTACTTTTCCCATAGGAATAACAGAAGAAGAATATGAGCCGAATGCCTTCTATACCATAGCCAAAGGATTGGAGAAATGCCC
>JBJELS010000007.1:0-4510 GCA_051879275.1 Lachnospiraceae bacterium | reverse complement strand
GAAATCAAATTTGCATCGTAGGCAATACCAATTCCGCCTTTATCATTTTTCTTAGCAGCAATAATTCCTGCTACATGGGTACCATGGCCATGACCATCATTACCGCTTGTAATAGTAACGTTTGCACCTGAAAAGTAATTTACATCTGTGGCCTGCACATCTTCGTGTCCTTCACGGATTCCACTATCCAATACTGCAACCGTTACTCCTTTACCGGTAAAACCTGCTTCCCATGCCTGCTGTGAGCCAATCACGTTATGATACCACTGATACCGTGGGTTGTTTTCTGCTAAAAAAGGATCAGTAGGTTTAGTATTAGCAGCAGAATAAATATAACGATAATAATTAGGCCATGCCGCAGGCAATAAAATATCTTCTCTGGCAGATGCTGCTACTGCTGTTGCTACACACACTTCACCTATTCCAGCTTTATCTTCCAAGGTAATTACAGCAATACCTAAAACATAATCCTTCAGTATACCACCAAAAGCCTTCGCATAAGCGTGCGCCAGTTCTTCTGTTTCTGCTTCCACCATAATCTCATCAGCAACATAATCTTCATCTTCTTTAAGATTGGTAATTTCCTCCACAAAAGAACTCAATTCCTTTTTATCAGCCATTTGTGTAGATGAAAGAGTATAAGATTCTTCTAGACCCGGAAAAAGATTTTCCAAATCTTCATTTTCTTCTACTTCAACTGTAGAAACTTCCTCTTCTGGAGTAATCTCTACCTCAACTGAACTCTCTTCCGTTTCTTCAACTATCTCTTTTTCATCTGCTTCTTCATTATTCTCTGTCTCCTCTTGGGGCACCTCGCCATGAGCGTCTTCAGCTACTTCCTCTGTAGAGGCTTCCTCCTCAATCCTGTCATCAACGGAGCTTTCCTCTTCTTCCAGCGGAAGATTTCCCTCTGTCTCCTCCGACGCTTCAAGCAGAAGTTCTTCCTCTGCCTCCTCCGATGATTCCAACATATCTTTACCTACATCAGACATCATTGTGCCATCGTCTGGCTGTGCCGCCCTCACACTGCTTCCTTCGCCTAATACCAAAGAAAAAGCTATTGCAAGAGCAACTACTTTTTGTATCAGTCGTTTTTTCATTTGTTTCCCCCTTTTAATATTTGTATTAATTAATAGTAAAACTATTATTAATCCCTATAGCCGGATAGCCTTTTTCCTCACCCATCCTAATCAATTCCTGCGGATCTTTTTCCGTTTCATAAATTGCGACTTTATCTTCAAAGCTAATCAAAATAATCCCATAAAGCTCAGCAATTTCTTCAGCCTCTTCATTTGTTTCTACATTTGCAATAAGAGTAGTCACCATCTCTTCCGTTTCAATTTGGGTGTTTATTCCTCGCTCTTCTATTAATTTTTCTATTCTGCTTCTCCTATACACCACTACTCCTACAATAATCACTGCCACAACTATTATAGCAACAATAATTCCTATAACCACTTTTTTCACCTTATCCTCCTCTTCCGAAACCTACCGTTTATTTTCGTTTGAGTTATTTCCATTCTACCATTTTTTGATATTTTTTATCAAGTTTTTTCTCTGTTAAAAATTACATCCAGACTGCTTTTTTTCACGATTATCGTTTTACCAATCGCTTTATTTTGCTTTACTGAGATAAAGTGCATCTCCCCGGACAATTGTGCTGTAGTTTTTTACCGTATCCTGACCATTTCGCAGGACACTGACTACCCACTGATTCGGCTTTAAATATTTTCCCGTAATCAGCTTTGTCCCCTCTGCAAGGCTTCCTTTTTCGTCTATTATCTGTAAAATGACTGCCGTCCCTGTATCACTGTACACTGAGCACATTTGTGTGGGATAGTCAGCCTTACTGTCTACCGTCTTTGTCGCAGCACCGCTTAGCTTAATACCCATACCTGCCGGACACTGAAGGGTCAGTTTCCCTCCATCGGTAAGTCCGATGAGATTTGCCGCAAGTCCCTTTGACAGGATAAGGCGGGCATTGGCATTTTGGGTGGATAGAATGGTTTTCACCTTAAGGCTTCCCGAAAGCTCCAAATCCGGGATAGTCTTTTGGCCCTCAAATTTCAACATTCCTTTTGCTCCGCCGGTTATATTATTCAACCCCTTCAGCCTGGCTCCTGCCAATGTCAGGGTATAATTTGCCAACGAAAGATTGGTCGTTCCCTCTTGGGAGCCACTTTTCGTCATCTGCATGGGGATAAGGCTGACTCCTTCTTCTAATCTGGTATTGCTCCTTAGGGTGATATTCCCTGAAAAACGAATGGCCTTTTTCTCTCCCACTATGGTTAAATTCGTAGCCTTGGCGGGCAGGGTAAGAGCGGAATATTTTCCATCCTTTTTGGCATTACCGATTTCCACATCCCTTAGCAGTTCAAGGGTATAAGCTCCCGCACCCATATTGCCGATTCCCGCCACTGCCTCCTCAAAGGTCAGATAGCCACTATAGGCAAAGTTCTTCTCCAGTACGCTTCTCTCCCCTTCATCCGTACCAATCCAAAGCCTCACCTCTGTCAGTTCCTGTGCATTGACCGTACCATCCCCATTGTCCTTGAGAATTTCCAAAAGGCTTCCGTATTTTACTGCATTTGCGGATTTATAAGTTCCGCATAGAGACTCTGTTTTTATCGTACCATCTTCATATCTGCGTTGAATCAGGCTCTCTTCTCCCATATTCAGCTGTTCACCCTGGCTATCCCTTTTTGCATAGTAGGGTACAAACCAGGAAGAAGCTGCCTTCGGTGCTGTCAGCAAGGTCATTCCTTCCCTGAGCTGAACAAAGCTTTCAGCTGAATTATGCTGCATCAGTCCCACAGTAATAGCCGCCTGAGAAGTCTTCACCGAATCTGCCCACTGACCGGAAGCTGCTTCCTGACTTATCTTTCCGATAACCGTTCCTTTAACCTGAATCAGTGAATTCCCCTTCTTATCCTGTTTTCCTACCAGATAATTGTTTTGATCTCCCAGGACAACATGGTTTAGGGTGATTTTACCATCACCTGTCATATCGGTGCCCGCCTTCAGATAGGAATTGGCTAATTGGGCAGTCTGATTTATCGTAATATTTTTTGCCGTAAGAACACTCTGCCCAGAATCCGTATCACCGGCTTCTCCCATAATCAGATTGCTAACGGACACTTCTTTGGCCGTCTTCAACGTTACTCCGGGCTTAATCTCCAACGTTCCTACCCCAGAAATTCCGTTTTGAATTTCACAGACAGCAGAAATGCTGTCAGCCCTTACTCCCGTGTCTATCGGGTAAAAAATCAGTTTTCCCAATCCCTTTGCTTGGATAAGATTAACTCCTTCTGCAACGGAATGATTTTCACTTCTGTTTACCGCTAAAATCAAGGCAGCGGTTCCCTTTGCCGTACCGGAAAGGAGCAGACCGCTTTCCCGGTTCGTTGGCATATTCTTCAGAGTCAGGCTATAATTTCCCGTATTCAGGGACAGATTGGTGGCAGTATAGCCTGTTTTTTGCTTCTTTACAGACAACAGTCGAACCTGATCAACAGTAATATTGCATCTCAAAGTCAGGCCACCATTTATGTAGATGGTTTTGGGTTCTGCCTGTTCAGAGCCACCGCTTACAATGGTTACCTGCTTTGCATATCTGGGCAGAGTGATTTTCACCGGTGTAATCTCCTCAGTGTCAGCCCTCTTCCCTACATCCTGCAGCAGCTCAATTTTATAAGACTGCTTACTGTTCTTTATCTGTTCAATGGCGGTAATGGCATCTGCCAATGTAGGATAGTAATGGAAGAGACTAGCCTCTGCCTTTCCCTCTTCTACGATATACAGGGCTGCACCCACCTGACTACCGTAATATACCCTTATGCCATCAGCAGCCCTTTTTAGAATATACCCTTCCGTAGCGGTCTCACCATAAGGTAAATCTGTAGCTTCGTTTTCGGAAAATACACTTTCTCCATGAGCCTGAAAGACTCTTTCATCCAGATTTTTTCCCCGAAGAAGCAGGGAGGAAAGTGTTTTTTCCACCGTTTTATTCTTTTCCTTTACCCTAAGTTTCGTCTCTCCCAGCTTAACCAGTCCATTAGTGGCCTCATCATCGCCAACATGAGCAGGAGAGACAGAAACCTTAATCGTAATCTGATGGGTCCTTCCCCATTCATCCTTTTCCAGAAGTGCTTTTCCGGATATGGTCAGGGCAGCTTCAGCCTTACTGTTCAGTCCGGTTTCCAGGAGTGCTCCCTCTGCCGAGCTTTTCAACGTTCCCGAAATGGTAAAAACAGCTGTGGTCAAGGGGGGAACATTTCCCTCTTCATCACATGCCGCCAAAGGTGCCTTAACCGAAAGCTCCGGCTTTCTTCCTGTCAAATAGATATTCGTAAAGCTTCCGCTTCCGGCAACTGCCATACGGCTGCTATCCAGCTTCAGGGTCTTTACCGTAACCTTATCTGCATAACTTTCGGCTCCTACTGCCAGACTGCCGGTTTCAGAAACAGAAAGAGCCGCTACGTTCAATTCCGCAGCATTATAGCTTTCTTTG
>JBJELS010000006.1:0-4552 GCA_051879275.1 Lachnospiraceae bacterium | reverse complement strand
GAATGGCTCCCGGCTGTGACCTGCTGATCGTAAAGCTGGCCACCACACCGGAAAATAGTTTTCCCGGAACCACTCAACTGATGCGGGGAATAACCTATGCCTTGGGTAAGGCATTGGAATTAAACAGGCCTCTGGTGATTAATCTGAGCTACGGCAACAGCTATGGCTCCCATGACGGAACCTCCCTTTTGGAGAGATTTTTGGATAATGCTTCGGGAGTAGGAAGAAATATAATCTGTGTAGGCTGCGGAAATGAAGGAGCAGGAGGTGGCCATCTGGAGGGAAATGTCAAGGAGAGACAGTTGGTGGAGCTGGCAGTAGCAGAGCGTGAGATGACCCTTAACATTCAGCTTTGGAAGGCCTATGAGGACAGCTTTGGTGTGGTACTGACTGCACCGGGAGGAAGCAGCTATGAAGTAAGGCTTGAAAACAGACCGGGACGCCAGGAGGCGGTACTGGGCAATACAAAGGTATTGATTTATGTGGGTATGCCCACACCTTACAGCAGTTTACAGGAGCTGTTTTTTGTATTTTTACCCCGGGGAAGCTATGTTGATTCAGGAGTCTGGAGCTGGAGCTTTAAGCCCATAAAGCTTGTCAGCGGTACCTTTCAGATGTATCTGCCTACGGCTTCTTTGAGAAATACCGGTACCCGTTTTTTTCAGCCAAGTCCCAATGTAACTCTGACTATTCCTTCTACGGCCAGAAGTGTGGTTTCCGTAGCAGCTTATAATGATACTCTGAATGCCTATGCGGATTTTTCCGGAAGAGGCTTACCGGACAGCGGACAGATTTATCTGGACAGTGAGGGAGGAAAGCCGGATTTGGCAGCCCCCGGAGTAGCACTTCTGGCTGCGAAAGCGGGAGGAGGAACAGAGAATTATACCGGTACATCCTTTGCAGCACCCATGGTTTCCGGAGCGGCAGCCTGCCTGATGGAGTGGGGCATTACTCAGGGGAATGATCCTTACCTCTATGGGGAGAAGGTAAAGGCATTTTTGCGAAAAGGGGCGAGACCGATTCGAGGGGAAGAAAGCTACCCCAATAATCGGGTAGGGGATGATGGTATTATAGTGTCAAGTTGGCAGAAATCCAGTAAAATCAAGGGGTTTCGCTGATTATGTCCGAAAGAAAAACAGCTGTGAAAACGGCAAAAAAGAGTGAAAATGGATTTAGTTTTCGTTCTGAAAGGGAAAAAGGATAACTTGACACTAAAATACCATAAGGGGTCTCTGGGTGAATTATTTTTATCTGATACATTCTATTTTCTTGTAGTCAAATCTTTGTTCTAGTGAAAGTATCTTTTTTCCAAACAGCAACTGGTAAACAACATAAGGCAGATAATCAATAGGAGGTTCTCTGTCCTTTGCAACAGAAAAGTAAGTTGTCCACTATCCTTACCGGGAACGAAGGGGAAGGCTTTGTAGATACTGCCTTAAAAATCCTGATTTCTGTGGTGGTGGGTGCGTTGCTCTTGGCCGGACTGTATGCACTGTTTAAGGATACCATTTTACCTACCCTGACCCAGAAGGTGACTAGCCTGTTTAATTATCAGGGATAAAGTTAACTGCTAAAGTAGCAGAATGAACGAGAAAAAAGACAACATCATGCTGTCTGCCAAGAAACTGGTAGGCAGCACTTGTTGTAACAGACGAATAGAAAAAATAAATGGCTGGTTAAATGAAAAACTAAATTCCAGTTTGGGTTGGGGGGGAAAAAACTGGAATTTAAAATTTCACTTTACGCTTTGCAGATAGGTGTTCTTTCCTAACAATAAACAAATAAAAATAGAAAAACCAACATTTAATTTACAAAAAAATAAAAATTAGATGTTGATTTATATGAAAAATTAGATATACTAAAATAAAAAGGTTCCATAAAAGGACAGAACAAGGAGTATAATGTATTATGCTAATACAATTTAATTTTAAAAATTATAAATCTTTTAGAGATGAAGTATCACTGGACTTATCAGCCACTAAAATAACAGAACATGAAAGTCATGTAGTAGAGATTGCTAACGATAAGCTATTAAAGGTAGCAGCAATTTATGGTGCCAATGCAAGTGGAAAGTCTAATGTGTACGATGCTTTTGATTATATGACTTACTATGTAGCAGAGTCCTTTAATTTTGGTGGTGAAGAGGATAGCCGTCGAAAAAATGAAAATGAATATGTAAAAGTCGTTCCATTTTTGTTCGATGAGAAAAGCCGTGAAGAGGAAACTACTTTTGAAGTATTCTATGTGGATAATGCGGAAAATAGTGGGAGGACATATCAATATGGTTTTGCACTGAAAGAGGATGAGGTTGTTGAGGAGTGGCTATATTCTAAAGCAAAAACAGCAAGAAACAATTATAGAACGATTTTTTATCGAAAAAAAGGCGAAGAGCTGGAAATGAATGGATTTTCAAAGAACCATGTGGAAAATATCAAGGTATCCTTAAATAAAGAAACATTGATTGTTTCGCTTGGGTCAAGATTAAAGATACCCAAACTAAAAAAAATCAGAGACTGGTTTCTAAATAATGAAATCCTTGATTTTGGTAATCCGGCAGAAAATTTTTTTCGTTCAAGGGTATTGCCGGAAGACTTTGTAGACAGCAAAGAAGTACAGTTGAATGTGCTAAAGTATTTTGCATCTTTTGATGAAGCAATTAAGGGTTTCAATGTAGAAAAGCTTCAACAGGAAGAGGAAAAGGATACTGGTAAGAAGTATAAGATTGATGCACTTCATCAAATGACCAACAGTCGGAAGATGGCAGCCATTCCACTGAAATCAGAATCAAGTGGCACATTAAAAATGTTTGCACTTTATCCCTCTTTGAGGGATGTTTTGGATAATGGAGGAACATTATTTATTGATGAATTGAATGCCAGACTGCATCCATTGTTGGTGCGGAATATTGTCTTAACATTCTTATCACCGGAAATTAATACACAAAATGCTCAATTGATTTTCACCACACATGATATTTGGCAATTCTCTAATGAGTTACTTCGTAGAGATGAAATTTGGCTGGTAAACAAAAATAGAGATGGCCTTTCAGAGCTGTATTCTTTAGCTGATTTTAAAGATGAGGAAGGGAATAAAGTACGCAGGAACGAAGCACTCTCTAAGAAGTATTTGACGGGCAATTATGGTGCTATTCCGGCATTAAAACCGATGAAGATGTTAATGGGGAGGGCTGTGGATGGCGAATAAAAGAGAAAAAGTGAGTGATTATAGAGCCGGCAAAAGAAAGGATCGAAATCAACGAGTAGGGAAAAGAATACCAGAATTAGGGTATTATTTGATTATTACAGATACAAAGGAAACGGAGAAGAACTATTTTGAGGGGCTGCGCGACGCTATTCCGAAAGAATTGAAAGATCATTTGGTAATTAAAGTTGAAAAGACAAAAACAACAGAACTGGTTGAGCGTGCCAGGGAACTTATCGATACAGAATCTCAGTACAGAATTCCTTGGATTGTCTTTGATAGAGATCAGGTAAAAGATTTTGATAAGATTATACAGGCTGCGGAGAAGAGGGATATTAATGCTGGGTGGTCGAATCCATGTTTTGAAATCTGGATGTATGCATATTTTGGAGAGATGCCGGTAATTAGGGAGTCTTATATATGCTGTAATCGGTTTGCGGAGAAGTTTGAGAAGACTACAAAGCAGAGATATCTAAAAAATAATAAGGATATTTATCGAAAATTGGTACAGTATGGGAGTGAAGAAAAGGCTATTCAGATAGCGGAGCGATGCTATGAAAAATGTATAGATGATGGGAAAGAGAGACCATCAGAGATGTGGCCAGCCAGCATGGTACATCGGTTGGTGGATGAGATACAGAAGAAGATTAGAAAAAAGTAGGGGGTATTTTATGGCAAGAACAAATACAAAAGAAGAAATTATTTCATTATTACCTGATGATACAACAAAACCACGTCCTCGATTAAGTAAATTGATAATTAAAAATTTTAGAACTATCGGCAGTGATCCAGTTGAAATTTTTTTGGATGACATAGTCGTTTTAGTAGGAGCAAATAATGTTGGAAAGAGTTCAATTTTAAGAGCATACGAAGTAGCTATGAATGCAGGATCTAAAGCTGCTTATCTTACCATTGATGACTTCCCTAATAATAGAGTTGATTTAGAGAACCTTCCAGAAATTGAAGTGCATACAATTATATCGGAAAATAAACCAGGGGCTCAGTGGATAAAGATATTGCCAAATGGAGAAATGCTTATTCGAGAAAAGTGGACATGGAGTGGACCTGCCTTAGAGCCAAAGAGAAGAGGGTTTGATGTTGTTGAAAATGATTGGGTGGATAAAGTACCTTGGGGAGCTCCTAATGTAGCTAATGCTTATAGACCCAAAGTTCATAGGATTGGTGCATTTGCATCACCAGAAATGCAGGAAGCTGAGATTACTGGCTTATTACAGACAATAATAAAAGATAGATTTAAAAACATTATAAGTCCAAGTAATACTTCAGGAAAGACAGATTGTCAGACGGCACATTGTGGGAGGCACTAACCGCACATTGATTTCGGTGTTAT
>JBJELS010000005.1:0-4631 GCA_051879275.1 Lachnospiraceae bacterium | reverse complement strand
GGCTGCAGTGAAGGAATTTTTCGGTTCTTCCCAGCTGTCCCAGTTCATGGATCAGAACAATCCTCTGGGTGAGCTGACCCATAAGAGACGTTTATCTGCTTTGGGTCCCGGCGGTCTGTCCCGAGACAGAGCCGGATTTGAGGTTCGAGACGTACATTATTCCCATTATGGAAGAATGTGTCCTATTGAAACCCCAGAAGGTCCCAATATCGGTCTGATTAACTCTCTTGCCTCTTATGCAAGAATTAATGAATACGGATTTATCGAAGCACCTTACCGCAAGATTGATAAAACCGACCCGGCCAATCCCCGTGTTACGGATGAGGTTGTTTATATGACTGCGGATGAGGAAGATAATTACCATGTAGCACAGGCAAATGAGCTTTTGGATGAGAACGGCTATTTCGTTCGTAGATCTGTATCCGGACGTTATCTGGAGGAGACCCAGGAATATCCCAAGGCCATGTTTGATTACATGGATGTATCCCCTAAGATGGTATTTTCCGTGGCAACCGCTTTGATTCCTTTCCTGGAAAATGATGATGCCAACCGTGCATTGATGGGCTCCAACATGCAGCGTCAGGCAGTGCCGCTGTTGAAAACCGAGGCACCGGTAGTAGGTACCGGTATGGAAGTAAAGGCTGCGGTAGACTCCGGTGTTTGTCTGGTGGCACCCAAGTCAGGTACAATTGACTATGTATCCTCCAATCTGATTAAGATGACTGCGGATGACGGAGAAAAGCTGGAATTTCACCTGACTAAATTTGCCAGAAGCAACCAGTCCAACTGTTATAATCAGAAGCCCATTGTTTTTAAGGGAAATCGTGTAGAGGAGGGACAGGTGATTGCAGACGGTCCTTCTACTTCCGAGGGTGAACTGGCTCTGGGAAAAAACCCCCTGATCGGTTTTATGACCTGGGAAGGCTACAACTATGAGGATGCAGTTCTATTAAGTGAGCGTCTGGTTCAGGATGATGTTTATACCTCCGTTCATATTGAAGAATATGAAGCAGAGGCCCGCGATACTAAGCTGGGACCGGAGGAAATCACCCGTGATGTTCCCGGTGTAGGTGATGATGCACTGAAGGATTTGGATGAGCGGGGAATTATCCGTATCGGTGCTGAGGTTCGTGCCGGTGATATTCTGGTGGGGAAGGTAACCCCTAAGGGAGAAACGGAGCTGACAGCGGAGGAGAGACTTTTAAGAGCAATCTTTGGTGAGAAGGCAAGAGAAGTCAGGGATACCTCTCTTAAGGTTCCTCATGGTGAATATGGAATTATTGTAGATGCTAAGGTATTTACCCGTGAGAACGGTGATGAGCTGTCTCCCGGTGTAAATCAGGCAGTTTGTATTTATATTGCGCAAAAGAGAAAAATCTCCGTAGGAGATAAGATGGCCGGCCGTCATGGTAATAAGGGTGTGGTTTCCCGTGTTCTTCCTGTGGAAGATATGCCTTACCTTCCCAACGGACGTCCTCTGGATATCGTACTGAATCCTTTGGGTGTGCCTTCCCGTATGAACATCGGACAGGTATTGGAAATTCACTTATCCCTGGCTGCCAAGGCTCTGGGCTTTAATGTGGCCACCCCTGTATTTGATGGTGCAAACGAAAAGGATATTATGGATACTCTGGATTTGGCCAATGACTATGTGAATACGGAATGGGAAGAGTTTGAGGCTAAATACAAAGAACAGCTGCTGCCGGAGGTTATGCAGTATCTGTATGACAATCGGGAACACAGGGCCCTTTGGAAGGGGGTTCCCATCAGCAGGGATGGTAAGGTAAGACTTCGTGACGGACGTACCGGTGAGTATTTTGACAGTCCGGTAACTATCGGCCACATGCATTACCTGAAGCTGCATCATCTGGTTGACGATAAGATTCATGCGCGCTCTACCGGTCCTTATTCACTGGTAACCCAGCAGCCTCTGGGCGGTAAGGCACAGTTCGGAGGACAGCGTTTTGGTGAGATGGAGGTTTGGGCACTGGAGGCTTACGGTGCATCTTATACTCTTCAGGAAATTTTAACCGTAAAATCTGATGATGTTGTAGGGCGTGTAAAGACCTATGAAGCAATTATCAAAGGGGATAACATTCCGGAGCCCGGTATTCCGGAATCCTTCAAGGTATTGTTAAAGGAATTGCAATCTCTGGGACTGGATGTAAAGGTACTTCGTGAGGATCAGACAGAAGTAGAGATTATGGAAAACGTTGATTATAGTGAATCTGAATTTCGTTATGAACTGGAGGGTGACTCCAAGAATTATGACTATGACAATGAATCCTTTAGCCAGCATGGCTATCAGACACAGGAATTTGATGAAAACAACGGAGAGCTGGTCAGTGCGGAAGAAGCAGATGATTATGAAGATGTTTCTTTTGAGGAAGATGAAGTAATGTTCGAGGATTCTCTGATGGATTAAGCTGTAAAACAGCTTTTTTGGGAGAAAGGATTGAGCTTGACATCTGATAAAATTTGGAAGGAGAGGCTAAAGTGTCAGAAACAAAACAGGAAGTGTATCAACCAATGACATTTGATGCAATCAAAATCGGATTGGCATCACCCCAGAAGGTAAGAGAATGGTCTCGCGGAGAAGTGACCAAACCTGAGACAATTAACTACCGTACCCTGAAGCCGGAAAAAGACGGCCTGTTCTGTGAACGAATTTTTGGACCCAGTAAGGACTGGGAGTGTCACTGTGGTAAATATAAGAAAATCAGATATAAAGGTGTTGTCTGCGACCGCTGCGGCGTAGAGGTAACTAAGGCAAATGTACGTAGAGAGCGTATGGGCCATATTGAGCTGGCGGCTCCTGTTTCCCATATCTGGTATTTCAAGGGGATTCCCAGCCGTATGGGTCTGATTCTGGATTTGTCACCCAGGGTGCTGGAAAAGGTTCTTTATTTTGCTTCTTATATTGTATTGGATAAGGGTGAAACAGACCTGGAATATAAGCAGATTCTGTCAGAAAAGGAGTATACTGATGCCAGAGAAACCTGGGGCAATAAGTTCCGTGTGGGCATGGGGGCAGAATCCATTAAGGAGCTGCTGGAAGCAATAGATCTGGAAGCAGAGGCGGCAGAGCTGAAGGCCGGATTAAAGGAATCTACCGGTCAGAAAAGAGCAAAGATTATTAAACGGCTGGAAGTGGTTGAAGCTTTCAGAGGCTCAGGCAATAAGCCGGAATGGATGATTATGGATGTGGTTCCGGTTATTCCTCCGGATCTTCGTCCTATGGTTCAGCTGGATGGCGGACGTTTTGCTACCTCTGATCTGAACGATTTATACAGAAGGATTATCAACCGCAACAACCGCTTAAAGAGACTGCTGGAGCTGGGTGCCCCTGATATCATCGTTAGAAATGAAAAGAGAATGCTGCAGGAGGCTGTGGATGCGTTAATTGATAACGGAAGACGCGGCCGTCCCGTAACAGGGCCGGGCAATCGTGCGTTAAAATCCCTTTCCGACATGTTAAAGGGTAAGGGCGGACGGTTCCGTCAGAATCTGTTAGGAAAGCGTGTAGACTACTCCGGACGTTCCGTTATCGTAGTGGGACCGGAATTAAAGATTTATCAGTGTGGACTGCCCAAGGAAATGGCCATTGAATTGTTCAAACCCTTCGTGATGAAGGAATTGGTTTCCAGAGGGATTTCCCAGAATATCAAAAATGCCAAAAAGCTGGTGGAAAGACTGGATACCAGTGTATGGGATGTTCTGGAAGAGGTTATTCGTGAGCATCCGGTTATGCTGAACCGGGCTCCTACTCTGCACAGACTGGGTATTCAGGCCTTTGAGCCCATTCTGGTAGAGGGAAAGGCGATTAAGCTGCATCCTCTGGTATGTACGGCATTTAATGCGGACTTTGACGGTGACCAGATGGCGGTGCATCTTCCTCTGACTGCAGAGGCACAGGCAGAATGCCGTTTCCTTTTGCTGTCTCCCAACAACCTGCTGAAGCCTTCCGACGGAGGACCGGTGGCAGTACCTTCTCAGGATATGGTTCTGGGTATTTATTATCTAACCCAGGAAAGAACCGGTGTGGCGGGAGAAGGAAAGGCCTTCAAGAGTGTAAATGAGGCGATTCTGGCCTATGAAAACAAGGTAATTACCCTTCATTCCAGAATTAAGGTTCGAGTTTCCAAAACACTGGCTGACGGTACGGTGATTTCGGATATCGTTGAATCAACCCTGGGAAGATTTATTTTTAATGAAATCCTTCCCCAGGATCTGGGCTTTATTGACAGAACCATTCCCGGTAACGAGCTGAAGCTGGAAGTAGACTTCCATGTAGGCAAAAAGGGATTGAAGCAGATTCTGGAGAGAGTAATCAATACCCACGGTGCTTCCAAAACCGCGGAGGTGCTGGATGACATTAAGGATACGGGTTATAAATACTCGACTAAGGCTGCCATGACTGTTTCCATTTCCGATATGACCGTGCCGGAAAAGAAGCAGGAGATGCTGGAAGAGGCACAGGCTACCGTGGATCGTATTTTCCAGAATTTCAGGCGTGGTCTGATTACAGAGGAAGAACGTTACAGAGCCGTTGTGGAAACCTGGAACGATACCGATAAGAAATTGACAGATGTGCTTTTGGCAGGTCTGGATAAATACAATAATATCTATAT
>JBJELS010000004.1:0-4645 GCA_051879275.1 Lachnospiraceae bacterium | reverse complement strand
CTTAAGATATTCACCCTTGTGTGCTTCAAGATACTCCGGATTACCGGCCCGCACCAGCTCCTTCATATTGTCAGAAATATATTCTGTGTATAATTCATCAATATAGGAGATATCCATGATTTTCCCTAACAGCTCCTCCTGGGCATTCGTCAGCTGCTTTCCCGATGCAACTACGCGGCAGACCTGCTGAAGAGGAATGGATACAGATTCCACAAAGTCAGGCTGCTTTACCTCGTAATGCTCCATTACAGGGCCTTTTACGGTAAGAACAAGAAGCAGGATAAAAAGATGAATGGGATACATAAGCTTTTTCTGCTTGCGGAAGGAAATCAGTAAGAAAGGAAGACTGAGCAAAAAAGCGTACCATCCATTAGAGCGGTAAAGACACATCAGACAGCCGGAGACAGTATATATTCCCAAAGACAGGAAAGAAGGCTTCCCTTCCTTTGTAAAAAGCAGATGGAAAAGTGCGGTGCAGAAGAAAAGCAGGGTTCCGGCAAATAGTACATCCTTCCAAATGCAGATGGCCATGACACTGTTGTAAGGCATCAGGGCATAAAAGGAAATGATTCCGATCTGCAGAGGAAGGCAGGAGCAGGATTTACCGATAATGTAAACCAGATAGGCAGCAGCCAGAGCCATAAAGCAGATCTGAAACAGAGTATAAAAGGCGAAGGCCCCATTTACGGAGGAAGTAAACAGTATACCCAGATGATAAAACAGTGAGAGGGTCATTGTATGCACCCAGGGATGGTGATTGCTAAAGGGCTGCATTCCCATAACCTGCTCCAGCTGGTTGATGCTGTCCGGAGTCAGGATACCCGGCCAGGAATAGAGCAGGAAGGGGATGCGGCAAAAAACACAGGCAAGAAAACAGATCAGGGGTAAAAAACGAGTCAGAAGCTTTTTTTTGGGAGAAGCCTCTCGGGTTTCTTTGGGGGTGAATCGGTTAAACAGGCAGAGCAGGTATAGAATCCCATTTTCAAAAAGCAGGAAGAGGCCCACAAAGGTCACTGCTGCAATAACGCCCTTAAACAGAACGTTGTCCAAATCAGCTGCGATTTCTATGCGGATGTCCGCAAGATAAAAGAGGGTAAAGGTAAGCCCCAATAAGGCCGCAGTAAGCTTATGTGGTTTTCGATTCGCAGGCTTTGCCAGGGCGGCCTCTTTTTTTGCCGCTTTCAAAAAAATCAGGCATAAAAAAAAGAAGAGAAAAGCGATGACATTCATGGAATGCAGTCCGCTGATTCTCATCATTGCCCAGGAGGCCAAAAAGCTTTGAAGGCTTAAAGCAGCCGTTGAAGATGATTTAACCATGCTGTAATTCTCCGATTTCTTCCGCAAAGGTATTAGTGCTCTTTTAACGTAATTATGAATATTGTATAAAAAAAACAAGGTTGCCGCAAGGCTTATCCGTATTTTTTCAGGAAAAGTATTGACAAAAATTTACAGACTATGCTATTTTGGGAACAGAAAAGAAAAAAAGTGCGATTGAGTTCGCAAAAAAGGGGTCATACAAAGGTGTGTGGCAAATAGGTAATACGCGGATAAGCAGTTATTCGTCCTATTTCAGGACAGTAGCTGCTTTTTTTATGCCGGGATGAGACCCTGTATATACCCCAAATTCAAAATAAGGAGGAGACGGAATGTGTTCGATACTATGTTACGCAGGAAAGGATATGGAGATAAAGCTTTGGGAAGACAGTCTGGCAAGGACAACCATGCGGGGACCGGATGCGGCTAATGTAGTGGAGACCAAATTCGGAATTATGGGTTTTGCCCGTCTGGCCATCATGGGACTTTCAGAGGAAGGGATGCAGCCCTTTAAACAGGATGAGGACTGGGTAGTCTGCAATGGTGAGATTTATGGCTTTCGCAGGTTGAAGCGGGAGCTTGAGGAGAGAGGATATACCTTTCACAGCGGTTCCGATTGTGAGGTCTTACTGCCTTTGTACCGGGAATACGGGCCGGAGATGTTTTCCCATCTGGATGCCGAGTATGCCTGTGTCCTTTATGACGGAAAAACCGATACTCTGCTGGCTGCAAGAGACCCTATCGGAATCCGCCCTTTATTTTACGGTTATTCCCAAAGCGGAAGGATAGCCTTTGCCAGTGAGCCTAAATGTCTGATGGACAGAGTGGAAAAGATATTTCCCTTTCCCCCCGGCCATTATTATCTGAACGGGGAGTTTATTCCTTATGAGAAAATTGATGAGGTACATGGATATGTCCACGAAGACCTGGATACCATAACGGCAAAAATCAGGGACAAGCTGATCCGGGGTGTGGAAAAGCGCCTTGATGCAGATGCACCCTTGGGCTTTTTGTTATCCGGCGGTCTGGATTCCAGCCTGGTATGTGCCATTGCAGCCAATATCCTGAAACGTCCTATTCGTACTTTTGCCATCGGTATGGATGTGGATGCCATTGACTTAAAATATGCTAAGCAGGTGGCAGATTTTATCGGGGCCCATCATACAGAAGTGATTATGACCAGAGAGCAGGTTCTGGACAGCCTGGAAATGGTGATTGAGGCTCTGGCCACTTATGATATTACCACCATTCGGGCCAGTATGGGCATGTATCTGGTCTGTAAGGCTATTCATCAGCAGACGGATTTAAAGGTATTGCTGACAGGAGAGATTTCCGATGAGCTTTTTGGCTATAAATATACGGATTTTGCTCCCAGTGCCGAGGAATTTCAGAAGGAAGCGGCAAAGCGGCTAAGACAGCTGCATTATTATGATGTACTTCGTGCTGACCGGTGTCTGGCGGCCAACAGTCTGGAGGCCAGAGTTCCCTTTGGTGATCTGGACTTTGTCCGTTACGTTATGTCCATTGATCCGGCGAGGAAATTAAATACCTATGGAAAAGGTAAATATTTACTGCGAAAGGCCTTTGAAAAGGATGAAATTTTACCGGAGGAAATTCTCTGGAGGGAGAAGGCGGCCTTTTCCGATGCAGTAGGGCACAGTATGGTGGATGATTTGAAGGAGTATGCTGAAACATTGTACAGTGATGAGGAATACGAAAGACTTCGTGGAAAGTATGAGTTCGCCACCCCCTTTACTAAGGAAAGTCTTCTGTATCGGGAAATTTTTGAACGATACTATCCCGGCCAGGCCCATATGATTCCGGATTTTTGGATGCCAAATAAGGAATGGGAGGGCTGTAACGTAAATGATCCCAGTGCCAGAGTTTTAACGAATTATGGTGACAGCGGACTGTAAAGTATGATACACTAAGGGACGTGAGAGAATTGGAATAGCTGTTTTAACAGTGAATAAAGCGTAAATACTTCAGTATGGAGGAATCTATGAGAACAGATATTTACTTAAGTCCCTTATCGGAACGTTATGCCAGCAGGGAAATGCAGTATATTTTTTCGCCGGATATGAAGTTTCGTACCTGGAGAAAGCTGTGGATTGCCCTGGCAGAAACCCAAAAAGAGCTGGGATTAAGTCAGAACGGAAAGCCGGTTATTACTCAGGAGCAGATTGATGAGCTGAAGGCCCATGCCGAGGAGATTAATTATGATGTGGCAAAGGCCAGAGAGAAGGAAGTCCGCCATGATGTGATGAGCCATGTATATGCTTACGGACAGCAGTGTCCGAAGGCAGCGGGAATTATCCATTTGGGGGCCACCTCCTGCTATGTAGGGGATAATACGGATATTATTGTGATGACTGAGGGGCTTAAGCTGGTGAAGAAGAAGCTTCTCAATGTAATAAAGGAGCTGGCGGATTTTGCAGAGGAATATAAGAGTCAGCCTACGCTGGCCTTCACCCATTTTCAGCCGGCACAGCCTACTACAGTGGGGAAAAGAGCTACTCTCTGGCTGCAGGAGTTCTATCTGGATTTGGAAGATTTGCAGCACGTTCTGGATTCCATGAAGCTGTTGGGATCAAAGGGAACCACCGGTACTCAGGCTTCTTTTCTGGAGCTGTTTGACGGGGATCAGGAAGCCATAGACAGGATTGATCCTATGATTGCGGCTAAAATGGGCTTTAAGGAATGCTATCCGGTATCCGGACAGACCTATTCCCGTAAGGTAGATACCCGGGTAGCCAATGTGCTGGCAGGTATTGCAGCCAGTGCCCATAAGATGAGCAATGATATCCGTCTTTTACAGCATTTAAAGGAAGTGGAAGAGCCCTTTGAAAAGAGTCAGATTGGTTCTTCCGCAATGGCTTATAAACGAAATCCCATGAGAAGTGAACGAATCGCTTCTCTGGCCCGTTATGTTATGGTGGATGCTCTGAATGCGGCGATTACCTCTGCAACACAGTGGTTTGAGAGAACGCTGGACGATTCGGCCAATAAGAGATTGTCCATTCCGGAAGGCTTTCTGGCAGTAGACGGAATATTGGATTTATGCCTGAATGTGGTAGATGGCTTGGTGGTATACCCTAAAGTCATTGAGAAGCGTCTGTTAAGTGAACTGCCCTTTATGGCCACGGAAAATATTATGATGGATGCGGTAAAAAACGGCGGCAACCGTCAGGAGCTGCATGAACGCATCCGCCAGCTTTCCATGGAGGCCGGGAAGAGGGTGAAGGTGGAAGGAAAGGAGAATAATCTGCTGGAGCTGATTGCTGCCGATCCGGCCTTTAACCTGACTATGGAGGAACTGGAGAAAACCATG
>JBJELS010000003.1:0-4648 GCA_051879275.1 Lachnospiraceae bacterium | reverse complement strand
GCGACAGCTCATTTATACTACCACAGCCTTTTTCCATTGTCAACTGCTTTTTTTTATGATTTTCGATATTTTTTATATTTCTTCTTCATCGTCTTCAATTCCAATTACCGAGTCGATAGGAAGGGAAATTACTATGCCCTTTGCTTCACTGTGGATACCACATTTTTCACCAATGGTCTGCATAATCTTCAATTTATGCTCCTTTCCGGCTACAACGAAAACAATCTCCTTCTCCTCCTGGATGCTTAAGCCCCAAAAGCTCATGGCTTCCGTATCCCCCAGCTGACGACTGTGTACCACTGTCCCGCCACCGGCACCGGCTTTGCGTGCCGCATCCATAACGGCCTCACTATATCCCTGATTTACTACCGCAGCGATTAACGAATGCCTGCTTTCTCCCATAACATTCCCCTCCTTCTTTTTTCCTTCCCTGTTTTCCCCCTGAGCATAGTTATCCAAAAGATGAAACAGCAGATTATTTACTCCGGATAATGGCAGGGTGAAGGCAATACCACTGTTTGTGGTTCCCAGCTTCAATTCTTTTTTCAGTTTTTTCAGCATTTTATCTGCAAAAAATTTCGGCAGCATAGTAATCAAAATGCTCTTGTCGGGACTGCCCAAACCCAGAATGTCAATCATATCACTGGAAGCAGTGCCCGTACCGTTCAGCTGATACTGCATGGGAATAGCTCCCATATGGAACAGTTTGGTTGCTTTATCCGCTAATTTAGGGCTGGTAATCAGAACCAACGCCCGAAAATGTGCCTGTTTTGCATTAGGATTCATCTCTATTCCTCCTCGATCTCGATAATCATATCGCAGTCTTGAGGTATCAAACTCTCCGGCTTAATAATCTTAGCCTGATTCTTTAGCTTAATCTGATACTGGATACCCATAATCTGAATGGCAATAAGCGGCGTTAAGGCTACTAATGCCACCACTCCAAAGGCATCGGTCATAATATTGCCTCCCACAGCTTCACATGCACCGATACACAGAGGGAGCAAAAAGGTGGAGGTCATGGGACCACTGGCCACTCCGCCGGAGTCAAAGGCAATACCTACAAAGATTTTTGGAACCAGTCTGGACATAACCAGGGCAATCACATATCCCGGTATAATAATCCATTGAATGGGAATACCTGTCAGAATACGGGTAACTGCCAAACCGATGCTGACCGCCACACCAATGGACAGGCAACGATTCATTGCTTTTGCCGAAACCATACCATTACTTACCGACTGTACCTGTCGGTTTAAAATCTGGATTGCCGGTTCTGCCTTTACAATGAAGTAACCAATCAGCATGCCGATAGGAACCATGAGCCAGCTGTGAGCACCGGAGGCAAGCCTGCCTCCCAAAATAGCACCTACAGGAGCAAAGCCCACATTCACCCCGCATAAAAACAGGACAAGTCCTAGGTAAGTATAGCCAAAGCCTACTACAATACGTACTCTCTGTCTTCCCTGATAGCGGTGGGTGAACAACTGAAACAGCAGATAGACCACCACTATGGGAAAAATGGATAGCGCAACCTCTTTAATATAATGAGGAAGCTGAAAAGCAAAGGCAACTGCAACATCCTGCATGGTTTCTACTGATACAATTTCCGTTTGTGCATAGACTCCTTCAGACGTTCGATAAAAAAAGCCCAGAATCATCACGGCAAGTATGGGGCCAATACTGGATAATGCCACCAGACCAAAGCTGTCACTGGAAGCATTTTTATCCGCTCTGACCGAGGAAAGGCCCACACCCAATGCCATGATAAAAGGAACCGTCATGGGACCTGTAGTTACACCACCGGAGTCAAAGGCTACTGCCAGAAACTCTTTGGGCACAAAAAAGGAGAAGGTCAGCATTCCTATGTACAAAAGGATTAATAAGCTGGAAAGCTCGATCTTCAGAATAATACGAAGTGCAGCCATGGCAAGAAAAATTCCTACTCCTATAGCTACCGTAAAAACAAGTGTATTATTGGGAACGGAAGGAACCTGGTTGGCCAGCACCTGTAAATCCGGTTCCGCAATGGTAATCAAAATTCCCATGAGCAGGCAGACTCCTGCCATTATCCAGACCTTCTTTGCTTTGGTGATCTGGACACCGATACCCTCTCCCAGAGGACTCATGGACATTTCAGCACCAAGCTGAAACATTCCCATTCCTATAATCAGCATTACCGCACCAACAAAAAACATTACCGCAGTTCCTATTTCCAGCGGAACCAGAAAAATACTTAAGGCTAAAACAATGCCTGTGATGGGTAATACGGCTGAAAGAGATTCCTGGATTTTAAGTTTTAACTGTTGATTCAATAGGGAACCTCCTATCTCTAGTTAATTTTGCGACAATATCAGTATGCTTTTTTTCTTCCTTCCCGTCAACCATCCTGTGAATTATTCATCCTTTTTTTACAAATATATAATAAAAAGAATACTTACAATCAAAAAAACAGACAAACCGCATCTTACAGTTCGTCTGTCTTTTCCCTAAACCATATCTTATTTCAAGGTAATGCTTCCCCGCTGATCTCCCAGAGTGATAAGGAGACTCAGGCTCTCAGCCTCTGCTTGTTCCTGTGATAATTCAAAAATCAGAACCGTATCCACTACAGCACCGGCTTCAATATCTCCCTTATACATGGATAAATCATTCAGCAACAGCGTGTATTGGGATTGAAGTGTGGTTCCGTCTGCCTTAAGCCGAAATTTCCCTTCCCGGGAAAGGACATCCAGCTGAACCGTTTCACTGCTGTTATTGGTTACAGCAAAATGTGCTACTAAAAGCTTTTTCCCCGCTGTGGCATCCATTGCCATCATAATCTCTTCATCGCCCTGACCGTAGGAATCCGTAATCTCATAATCCTGATAAACTATGGATAAAGAGTCGAAAGCAAAAAAACTGCCAAGGTCTTCTATTGCTGTCATTTCTGCTTCACTGCTTCCCAGGCTGCTGTTTCCTGAAACCGTAGTTACGTTCTTAGTTCCCTGGGAGTTTTGGTATTCCTCTGCCAGCTGCTGACGCTTCTCCTCCTGCTCCTTTTGTGCCTCTTCCTGGGCCTCTGCCAAAAGCAGTTCTCTGCCGCTTAAAACACGCATATTGCTTCCCGCATTATATTTCATCAGAATATTTGCGGCATATTCGGTTACCAGCTTCTGCTCTTCTTCTGTCATAGTCAGCTCTTGCCCCACATTCAGGTCTCCGCAGCCTGTCAGAGCAAGTCCCAATGAGCAGATACATACTGCTGCAAATATATTTCTTCTTTTCATGGCATATCACCCAGCTTTCCTTGTTTCCTAACATCTATCATACCATTTTTTTCATTTCATGCAACAAAAAATTCACAAATAAAAAGAGAAATATTTTTCACTGAAATATTTTTCAGATAGAGAGCTGTAAGGCTTATGCCCGTTCCAGTTCAAACCAGAATACAACTCCATCCTCCCGATTTTTCACTCCATAGCCCTGATTCATGGATTCCATAATGGCCTTTACAATGGAGAGTCCCACACCGCTTCCTCCATAGGCTCTGGTTCTGGCCTTATCCACTTTATAAAACTTATCCCAAAGCCTGGGGATGCTTTCTTCCGGTATGGGATTTCCCGTATTAAAGATTGATACCCTTACCTTACCTTCCTTTTGTTCAAGCAGGATCTCTACCTGCTTTCTTCCTTCCCTATCTGCAAGTACATGATTCAGTGCATTGGTATAGTAATTGGTAAGAACCTCCTCTGTTTTAAATTCATCTGCCCAGACATAAACCGGCTCTTCGCAGATAAATTTTGTTTCCACCTCATTTTGCTTTGCCAACAGCTCTGCCGATAAAAGATAATTGGCAATAAGTGCAGAAAGATCAAAGCGCTCCATAGTAATCGGATCATTACCAAATTCCAGCTGATTTAAGTTCAGCAGCTTTTTTACCATTTCATTCATCTTACGGGCTTCATCAACAATAACACTGCAATAAAATTCTCTTTCTTCGGCATCCTCCTGAACTCCATCCCTTAATCCTTCTGCGTACCCCTGAATCAACGCAATGGGTGTTTTCAATTCATGAGATACGTTAGCTAAAAACTCTGTCCGCATTGCCTCCAGCTCTGTTTTCTTCTGAATATCCTTAGTCAATTCGTTATTGGCAGTTTTCAGCTCCGATATAGCCTTTTCCAGCTCAGAAGACATATGATTAATATTAGCTCCCAGCATACCTACCTCATCATCGGTTTTTCCGGTATATCTTGCATTAAAATCCAGATTAGCTACTCTTTCCGATATTTTGGCCAGCTCCATAATGGGTCTGGTATATTTTTTCGTCAAAAACCAGATAATGATTCCGCTGGCCAAGGTTGCCAAAGCACCGATATAGGCCAGAAAACGATTGGATATTTTTACACTGTCCCTTATTCCTTCTAAAGGTGTCCGCAGCAAAAATACATCTCCACTGTCCAGATTTCCCCAGATTTCCAAATATTCTGTCTTGGTACGCTTATCCGTTACCATAGTCATCTTATACTGTTTCGTTTCCATCAGATACTTTCCCTGCTGTTTATCCAGAAAAAGCAGATTATCCCAGAGCTGATATTTGGACTGCTCCAAATCCGTTCCAAAAGCCTTAATCTCCTGACTTTGTATATCCACCACCAATCCGTCG
>JBJELS010000002.1:0-4680 GCA_051879275.1 Lachnospiraceae bacterium | reverse complement strand
GCTGTCCTCAATTACCAGATATTCACATTCCTCTGCATTGACAAAGGGAGCCACATAGGTACTCTTTGCCGTAATCACAGGCTCCAGCCCTTCCAGTCCATCCTGCCGCAAAACCCTTTCCACAGAAGCATCCGGACGGGGAGTAATCTTATCAATCATGGTCCAGGGGAAGCTGACCCTTGCTTCATCCTCAAGATAGACCATAAAGCCATCTTCCACCAGTTTTCGCTTTACCCATTCTCTGCCATAGGCCGTTACCGCTTCCTTAAGCCTGTCTCCATTGTGGGAGCAGTTATCCATGCTGACCATGGCAATGGGCTTTGCCCCTGCCTGATAGCGGGTGTATAACAAAGAGGTGACTTTACCGATATAGCTTACCGGCTGTTGAGGTCCTGCAGCAAAATCCGCTTCTGCCGTTTCCAATATCTCCCCTTTTGAATCGGTCAGGCTGTACCCCTTTTCCGTAATGGTAAAGGTAGCCATTTGCAAGGAGGCCTTTGTAAAAATTTCTTTTAACCGTCCGTATTCTTCTTCTCTGCCGGAGTCCAGAATGCAGGACTCTACCACACTTCCTATCACCGTTTTCTGAAGGCTTCCGTCAGCCTTTAAGGTCACCAGCAGACTATAGTCATCATGAGGACGGTTCATCTTCTCAATAATTTCGTAGTCAAAGCCCTCTGCTACAATCAGACCTCTGTCCAGGACTCCCTCATTCAGCAGGCTCTGTACTACATTAGCCTGAAATGCACGAAAAATATTTCCTGCACCAAAATGTATCCAAAAGGGATTCTCCCCGGTAGCCTTCGCCACTGCCTCCCTATCGTATTCAGGGAGCTGATATCCCTTCTCCTTCCAAATACTTTTTTCTTTCAATCCATTTTTATTTAATTGCATCCTTATCCCCCATCCTGCTGCTTTGCAGCCTTGATCTATGCTTTCCCATTCTCTTTTTGGCTTTTGTCAATGGCTTCCCAAAGCCCATTGAGATAGGCAGCACCTAATGCCCGGTCATAAAGTCCATATCCCGGCATGGCCACCTCATCCCAAATCATCCGCCCATGGTCAGGACGAATAGGGCCGGTAAAACCAATATCATAAAGGGCTTTCATGATTTCATACATATCAAAGCTTCCGTCAGAAGAAAGATGAGCTGCTTCTTCAAAATTGGTGGGAGTGATGAATTTCAGATTCCGCACATGGGCAAAGTGTATCCTTCCCTTAAGTGAACGAATCATGTCCGGTAAATCATTCTTAAGGTTGGTTCCATAGGAGCCGGAGCAGAAGGTTACTCCATTATGGGGATTATCCACCATCTTCATCATCCTTAAGATATTTTCCTTATTAATAATGATTCGGGGAAGTCCGAACACACTCCAGGCAGGATCATCGGGATGGATCGCCATATTGATATTATACTCATCACAAACCGGCATGATTTTTTCCAGAAAATACTTCAGATTTTCAAACAGCTTTTCGTC
Source organism: Lachnospiraceae bacterium (assembly GCA_051879275.1). Taxonomy (GTDB): domain Bacteria; phylum Bacillota; class Clostridia; order Lachnospirales; family Lachnospiraceae; genus SFDP01. The sequence goes on along the minus strand of JBJELS010000002.1, from coordinate 3,202 downwards.
ATCCACACCCTTATACATTTCAAAAAGCTCTTTTACCTTCGCCATACGCTCCGGTTCCCAACCGGGCATAACCGTACCGTTCATATCCCCCGCAATGGAATCAAACATTTTCTCCGGATCCAGAGCATCCACCGCCTCCTGCGTATAGGCTAAAACCGTGGAGCCGTCCTCCCGCTCCCTGGCCAGCTCCGTGCGGGTCCAGTCGAAGACAGGCATAAAATTGTAGCAGACCAAATGGATATCCTCTTCACCCAGATTGCGGAGAGTCTCGATATAATTGGCTATGTACTCTTCCCGCTCAGGTACACCGGTCTTAATGGCATCATGAATATTTACACTTTCAATTCCTGCAATATGGAGTCCTGCCGCCTCCACCTCTTCCTTCATAGCATGGATTCTCTCTCTGCTCCACACCTCTCCGGGCTTCGTATCATAAAGGGTAGTGATTACCCCTTTAACCCCCGGAATCTGTCTGATTTGCTTTAAGGTTACGGTATCTGCCTTTCGGCCATACCATCTCAGTGTCATTTCCATACTCCTATCCTATCCTCTCCTTTTGTTTATCTATCTCTTTTTGACTATACAAAAATTATAGCCTTTGCCCTTTTTGAACACCATTGGATTCCTTGTGAACCTCATTGCAAAAGTTGCGGTTTTGTGTTACTCTGAATCCATTACTGAAGGGGGATGAGTTTATGAAAAATCATTTGAAAACCACCTTTACTCCAAGACAATATATGCTGTCGAAGGATTTTGAAATCTTCTATTATGACGATTCCAATCTGGCCGGTGTGAAGCCTCATTCCCATAATTATTATGAGTTTTATCTTTTCCTGTCCGGCAATACCACCATGCACATTCATCAACACTCCTTTGGTTTGATTACCGGTGATGTTATCGTTATTCCCCCGGGAATCTCCCACTGGGTAGAAAATAGTGCTCCACAGACACCCTATCGCCGTTTTGTGCTCTGGATTAGCAAAGATTTTTTTCAGCAGCTTGTTCTTGTGTCTGCTGATTATGAATACATGGTTTCCCGTGCATTGTCGAAAGAGCAGTATATCTACCACAATGACACCATCAGCATGAATCTGATTCAGGCAAAAATCTTTCAGCTTTTGGGGGATATTCATTCCAACCGCTTTGGCCGGGACTCCAGGATTTCTCTTGGCATCAACGATCTGCTTCTTCATTTGAACTGTATGGCCTATGAGCATAACGTTCCCTATCGGCCGGCAGGGACTCTTACCCTGTTTGAAAATCTGTTGATTTATATCGAAAATCATCTGGAAGAAGACCTTTCACTGGATCGTCTTTCAGAAGTGTTTTTCGTAAATAAGTATCATATTGCCCATCTGTTCAAAAAACAGCTGGGTCTGCCTGTGCACCAGTTCATTCTAAAAAAAAGGCTTGAGCTTTGCCGCAACGCACTGTTAAGCGAGCCAGGCATAAGTCAGACCTTTCTGCGCTATGGCTTTCACGACTATTCCAGCTTCTACAGAGCCTTTAAGAAGGAATACGGAATGTCCCCCAGAGAGTATCGGGAGAGGAACCGTTCTTCTCTGTTTTCCCAATAGCCGGCATGAAGCAGCAACAAATAGGGGTTGTTATATACCTTGATTATTGTGGGTCACACCTTGTCCCATAAAGGGACTCATAGGATTGCTCACTTTATGTCCTGTAAATACAGAGGGATAGGCGGTATACTATCTGCATAAGGAGGTTAGAAACGGAAACCATGAATCAATTAAAGATCGGAAGCTTTATTAAAGAGCTTCGCAAAGAAAGAGGATTTACCCAAGAACAGTTGGCGGAACAATTTGGAGTGTCCCGCAGAAGTGTTTCAAGATGGGAAACAGGAAATAATTTACCGGATTTGGATATTCTTATTGAAATATCTGATTATTTTGAGGTTGATCTCCGTGAATTATTAGACGGAGAAAAAAACATTGACAAAACGGATAAAGCGTTGGAAGAAACCGTATTAAAGGTTGCAGATTACAGCAATGAAGAAAAAAGAAAACTAACAAAGCGTATGCACTGGTTATTTATAGCAGGTTTTATTACAGGAGTTATCTATATGGTGCTATTGTTTACTGACAATGCAGATAACTTTGTGGGTGGTCTATGCCACGGAATCACATTTGGAATGATGATTATCGGTGTCCTCATGACCAGCAGTTATGCAGCTAAAATACGGACTTTTAAGAGATGATGGGTTCTACCCTTGTGAAAGCTGCTGCTCAAGACTATGGTATATGCTGAATACATCCGGGAAAATTACTCTGGTTCCACGCTTTGCCATAGCCAAGACCTCCTTGGCATTTTTTATTACATCTGAAGCCACACGATCATCGATTCGGATTGGCTGATTATTCTTATCTATGTAGGGTGTGAGATATTTAGCCGTAGCCGGGCACATATTCTGAATTAAAAAGGCTGTGTTTCTCCCCAGTACCGTTCCAAAACGAATGGTATTGCAATTTCCGTATTTTTTTATTTTCTCCTGTTCGATCCTCTTAAATTTCTCATACTGGGATGAAATGGGAACGATCCAATAAATAGCAGGAATTTTAGAATCAGTAAAAGCAAAAAAGCAAGGTCGCCTATGAGGCTGTCCCTCGATCATATCCTTGTTTTTCATCAGCCTGTCATCGGGGAAATCCAGATAATACTGGTCTGACAGAAAATAAAACTGAGCATCTGGCATAGATATACCTCCTATTCAAATAAGGGGAAATCGGTTATTGCCGATTTCCCCCAAACATTTTGATCCCGAACATTTGTAAGCCGCATATCGGGGAGCGGGTACTATTTGCAGTCCTGACCATTTATAAGCCGCATATCAGGAAGCGAACACTATTTTGAGGGTATCTCTACCCTGCAATGTCATTATACGAAGATCTGGCAATTGTGTCAATCGTTTCTAAAATTGCAGATAGCGTAAATTTATAAATTTATAGCATAAATTTACTTTCAGAAAATCAAAGATGACCTACACCCCCCTTTTGTGGCTGCCCCACTGCTCCTACCTTTTTCCCCCTCCAGTGGGGCTGTCTCGATCCTGGACACCCCACTGCTCCTACCTTTTTCCCCCTCCAGTGGGGCTGTTCCGATCCTGGACACCCCACTGCTCCTACCTTTTTCCCCCTCCAGTGGGGCTGTTCCGATCCTGGACACCCCACTGCTCCTACCTTTTTCC
>JBJELS010000001.1:0-4688 GCA_051879275.1 Lachnospiraceae bacterium | reverse complement strand
CTTTGTGTACATGGTCTTCTATACGAACCAGAAGTCCCATTTCCTCCAGTTCTCTTACGATGGCCTTTCTTGCCTCATAACGGTCCATACCGGCAAATTTACCGCCATTTTCATTGATGGTGGCGTCATCGTTCATGATATTGATTTCCGGCAGATTATGCCGTTTTCCCACCTCAAAATCGTTAGGGTCATGGGCAGGAGTGATTTTCACCACGCCGGTACCAAATTCCATATCCACATAGGAATCCGCCACAATAGGAATCTCCCGATTGACAAAGGGAAGGATAACGGTTCCTCCGATTAAATGCTGATAACGCTCATCCTCAGGATTAACGGCCACTGCCGTATCCCCCAGCATGGTTTCCGGACGGGTGGTTGCAAATTCCAGAAATTCATCGGTATCCTTAATGGGATATTTGATATGCCAGAATTTTCCCTCCTGCTCCTCATATTCTACCTCCGCATCGGAGATAGAGGTATTGCAGACCGGACACCAGTTAATAATACGGCTGCCCTTATATATCCAGCCCTTTTCATGCATCTTGCAGAAAACTTCTGTAACGGCCTTGCTGCAGCCTTCATCCATGGTAAATCGTTCTCTATCCCAATCACAGGAGGAGCCCAGCTTCTTCAACTGTTCAATAATCCTTCCGCCGTATTCCTTCTTCCATTCCCAGGCTCTTTCCAGAAAGCCTTCACGCCCCAGGTCTTCCTTGCGGATCCCCTCTTCCTTCAGCTTTTCAATAATCTTAACCTCGGTAGCAATGCTGGCATGGTCGGTTCCCGGCTGCCAAAGGGCATTATAGCCCTGCATCCGTTTAAAACGAATGAGAATGTCCTGCATGGTATTATCCAGAGCATGTCCCATATGCAGCTGTCCCGTAATGTTCGGAGGGGGAATCACGATGGTAAAGGGGGTTTTGCTGTGATCCACCTCTGCGTGAAAATATTTCTTATCCATCCATTTCTGATACAACCTGTCTTCCATACTGTGAGGATCATAGGTTTTTGCCAGTTCTTTACTCATTTTGTTTAATCTCCTTCATGAAAAATGCCCTTTGACTGATTGCTCAGTCAAAGGGCGTAGTTAACGCGGTACCACCTTTGTTCACCTGTCCCAAAGCCCGTTGTACAGGCCCGTGAGAAGGTCTCTTCGGTTTCCGGCAGGCTGCCGGAAAGCTCCATCGGATAACGGAGATGACCCGTGAAAGCCTACTGATTCCCTCTTGTCCTGTTCAGCCTTCCGATTCCAGGGCTACCTTCCAAAAGCCTTACTTGGGGGAGCCTTCCAGCCTGTGGGCTCCTCTCTCTGGCAAGAAGCACTTTGTACTCCTCCCTGTCACTATCTTTGTCTAATCATTAGGATACTGAAAGAAAAATACTTTGTCAACCGACTTTATCGATTTTCATTGATATAAATCTTCGCTCTGCTTTGGATAATTTCAGCAGCCTCCTTAGCTGATTTTTCTCCTTTTAAAAAGCTTTGGGACTCTTCCGATACAATGTTGAACAATTCATCATTGTAGCTGCTGATTTTATTTACACTTTGAAGAAACTCCATAACCCGGTCTGCTTCTTCCTTGGTCAGGGGATCAACCTTAATTTCCATACTGCCCACATAATAGGTCATATCATATTCCACCTTATTCCCCTCACTATCGGTGTAATAAGGCTTTTCCATAGCTTTTTGGGCCTGCTTTTGAAGGCTTGACAGCCGAATGGGGAAGAAGTAATCCATATTATCCTGATATTCTTCCTCTAAAAAGCTCTTTACAAATTGCCAGGCCACATCCTGAGCTTCGCTTTGTGCGCTGATTGCCAGATTAAAGCTGGGAATCAGTACTGAGCCATTTCCATCCTTAGTGGGAAAGCCTACCATCGTTATGTCATCTCCAAAGGTAGCATATTTCCAATTCCCATAATCGCTGAAGCTGCTCATCACCGTAGGATAGAGAACAGTCTTTCCTTCCCTGTACTGAGTTTCTCTTTCCTGCCAGACACTCTCATCAAAATAATCCTCTTCGTTATATTTTTCCGGCAGAGTTTTGGCATATTCCAACATCTGGATAAACTCTTCGGAATCAAAATTGCACTCACCGGTTTCCCAGTTAATATACTCATTTCCGCTGTTTAAGAGACACTGACTCAAAAAATCCGTCTGTATCATATCGGTAAAGAGAGCTGTTCCTTCCGGCTTGGAGGCCTGAAGAGCCAGAGCCTCATCCATAGTCCAGCTGAAATCCTCTCCCACATCTTCCGTTCTTCCCACAATCGTTCTGACATAAAAGCTGGGAACCATCTGATACAGCTTTCCATTCATGGAATATGCTTCAAAAACATTTTGCAGATAATCTTCTTTTTTAAAGGTTGAATCTTTCTCCATCAACTCATAGTAGTCGGTAAATAAGCCCTTTGCCATGTAGCTCTCTATAGGCATTCCATTCTGCAGTGCCACAATATCGGGAACCTTACCGGAGGCAATATCCGAATTTAGTCTGTTTAAACCAATGGTATAATCTTCCTCTGTATTATATTCAGAATAATCCATGAATACGATTCGGTGAGTATTGCTCTCCTTATTAAATTTCATGGCCTGAGTTTTTATCGTGCCGTCCAGGTAGTAGCAGCCCAGAACAATTTCTTTCTTTTCCACCACTTCTTCTGCCGGAATCTTTACAAAACGGCTGAAATTTGTGCCCTCTTCACTATAGTACAGTGCAACAAAATTATCTTCATCCAAAAATGCCACTTTGCTCATTCCGTAGCTGGCAAAATCTGAGGATAGAAAATCCATAATCATGGTTGGCTGTGCATCTCCCAGATTGAAACCGAAAATCCCCTTTTCATTGGATAAATAAAAATCATAAAAGCTGCCGCTCATATAATTATAAGAATAAATGGGAAATGGAAGCTCCTGCTTTTCTCCCCTTTGGCCGCTTTCCAAGTCTATGGTCTGTAAAAAGGCATTCTCACCATCGCTTTCCAAAGTGATAAATACATCCCCTCTGATTTTCAGCAGCTGTCCGTTTTCCTTATTATCAATTCGGCCGAGCTCACTTCCCTGTGAATCATATATTTCTATGGTACTTCCCGACTCCAGAATCAATCTGCCATCTTCGGTACAGGTAAGGGAATTAACATAATAATAATCATCGGGAGACTGGTTTTCATTCAGCCAAAGGGTAAACAGCTCCTGGCCCTCCGGAGAATATCCCTGCAAATATACCCGGTAATCTTCATTTCCACTATCTCCCATGCCATAGTGGCTGTAGATCGAATAAATATTTCCCTGACTGTCTGCAGTCATACTGCCCGGCCCGCAATTGTCAGGAAGTTTACTTTCAAATCGTCTAAGCTGATTCCCGTTTAGATCATAGGCCGTAAAAACTAAAGTATATCCTTCTTCAGCATTTCCGGCAGTCTCCGTATCTTCCCCGGTATCAGCGTCTTCCAGCGTATTCGCTCCCTCACTCATGATATAGTTTGCTTCCTCGGTATAGATGGTATCCCCAACCACTTCAATCTGCATCAGATTATCCACATTATTGGTCAGTTCAAATTCTTCTTCCCGGAAAATATACTCCTTATTGAATAGGGATTCCTGCTGAACTTCATTTTCCTTCGTTTTCTGTCCGCCGCAGGCTGTCAGTGCCATGGCAAGGGCCAGCAGTCCCGCTGTCATTCTGATTCTTTTTTTCACTTCTTTCTTCCTCCCTCTTTTTTTCGGTTGTTTAATTTTACACTGAAATCATATAGCTTTTCTTTTAAACGGAAAACTTCTTCCCTCAGGGGCCGGTGTCTTTTCCTCCAAAAGAGAATAAGGCTTATTCCCCCAAATAGACAGGGATAAATCAGTAGCACTGCCTTAAGAATAAGGGTCAGAGCAAAAATATCCTCGTAGCCTCTGGCCATATTTTCCCAGTAAGGGTAAATAATCTGCTGCTTCGACATGCTCCTGGTTCCAAAGCCGGCAATAATCTCCAAAAGTGATAGGATTTGAAACCGTGTGCTGTTTTCAACAATATGAACCTGTTTCTTTTCTGCCTCCAAGGCCTCCAAAAGAGCTGTCCTGGCAAAGCCCTTTACCGGATTGGGCATCAATACCTCATAGCAGTAGCCTCCATTTACCATGCCATATTTCAAAAGACTGTCTATGGACAGGTAACAGACCGATTTATCCAGTCCTGCCGCCTCGGCTATCCCACCGGTATCCCGTCTGACTACTCCTGAAATATAGTGAGGAACCTGCCCAAGCATCACCTGCATTCCCGCTACATCACTGGAGCCGAAAAGCTGCCATGCCGTTTCTTCATCGATAATGATTCCATCCTGCATCATACTGTTTAAATCGAAGAAGGAGCCCTCCAACAGCATAAGGGGATGAAACTGAAAAAAATCTCCCTTTACCCCAAAAGCGGTAAGCTCTGCACTCCTGCTTCCATTGCTTAAGGTAACCTTCCCCGAAATACTGATGGCATCTATTCTTAATCTGGCCTGCTCATTAGGGGCTGTCAGTGAGGCTTCCGCCAGCTTTTTATCCAGAGTCATTCCAATACCGGTAAAATAATCAGGGCCGTTTACCTCTCCTGCCGCAAAAAAAGCACTAACCTGTGAAACGTCCTTTTTTTCCGACCACCGAGCCGCCAGCTGCTGGTCATACAGACCATTTTGGATAGTCTTCTCCGCCA